>CALBMZ010000185.1 GCA_937896225.1 uncultured Alcaligenaceae bacterium
CTCTGGCAGAATAGATTTCTGGTCTTTTAATTTCTTTTCTTAATCTTTTGGGGTATCTACTCCTGATCACATGATGCTCGTGGTTGCCGCGATCATTGGCGGGTACATGGCCATGAATATTGATGCTAACGATGGGTTGTTACACTAAAAACGCTAAAGATCTTAAACATACTCATGTGAAGCTAAAAATGCACTTAGTTTGCTCATTTGATCTGAGGCAATACTGACAAAGTTAATGCCTAAGTAGCGAAGTATCTTATAAGTAAAAAGCCTCATAAAATTTGATTGTTTTGAATCTATTCGTACGATCATGACAGGTCGACGCCATAATCGCAAAATGAGTTTATGATCAATACGACTGACTAAAATAGAGTCAAACCCTGGTTGGCCGATGAAGCCTGCTAGACATTTAAAAGCGACAGCTTCATCTTCAGTACTCAGGTGAGTTGATAGAAGCCACACGACAAGAGGTGGTAGACGTGCGGTCATGACAAAGCACTCTTTGTGTAACTGTTTTTTGATAGATTTAGCATGTGCTATGTTTCTTGCTTTTGTATCGAGTTCAAGAAGTCTATTTAAATTTAGTCCGGCATAAGGTATCCAAGCAGTATCGGTAAGAGGGTCTGGTTCCTGAAAGAGACGAGAGCCTAGTTTAAAGCGTGAGGCAATCTGCTGGTTACCCGATGCGTAGCATCTTAGAAACTCAACGCGAGCAGCTGGAGATAGCCAGCTAGCTATGCCATGAGTGGAGGTTGGGTCATCACGAAATGCTGATTCAAGAACATGATGTCGAGGCATAACTGTCGCTCCGCTCTTTTGCCTGCGGTTGAGTAGTCGCATGTACTCAATGTGATCACGTGATGGCGTAATATTTAGGGCTTCTAAATCATCAGGATACGGAACGGTAAGAGTTGGGGGTTCAATCTCTAATGCTGACGCAAAAAAATTTTCAACTATGCCGTTTTTCATGTATGGCGTTTCATAAGGAATCACTAATATGGCGTTCGTACCGAAAGCAGACTCCCATTGTTTCAAGATGGCATTTGTATCGAGTCGCGGCTGAAAGGCTTGGTAAAACTCGTCAATTGATGGGGAATTGCTTACCGTGCCCTTAATTAACTGAGCATAGTGTGCGGCTAACAGGTGATCTTGGCGTCGAACATAGCATACAAGCCTAAGATCGTAATCTCGTTCTTTTAACTCACTTGCCAGAAGACTAGCACCGAATGCAATTCGATCGGCTACGAATTCAGTCTCATGTGCAGTGTGCATATCAAAGAGATCTTCAGCCGATAAAATAATTTTTTTGGTGTCGATCGAACACGTTGCAAAGAGATTATCGAGTATGACTCGGAGGTGATCCAAAGTTGCGCTGTTTTCACGACTGTCCACAGCGGCTCGAAGCGCATTGAACAAAAGGTAATGGTTCATCTCATAGGGGCGAGGGCTTGTTACCCCTTTGGGATCAAAGGGGTAATTGATGCCGTGGGAAATGAGATACGGTCGGTTGGCATATAGAGCAGATTGAAGTGCTTTCGAGCCCGTTTTATGTTGACCAACATGTATGATTAAGGTCGTCACCCAGACTCCCCATCGAAGGGTTTGCGGGCCCAACCAATGATTCTTGGTGGTGTCATCACCCATTGGCAACGCTTTTGCACGAGCCCTTCAAGAAATACGTCCATAACAGCCTGCTCGGTAAACCGATAGTAGTCCCCCGGAAAAAAATGTTCACCAAGTGTGCTGGTGCTTGCAAGCAATGCATCTGCTCGAGTAATTTTTGCAAGAAGCCTTATTGTGCGTCCCACAAAAGATTCGGGTGGCGCCAGAAACGGTGGCCCCATTCCCCGAAAGCCCGGAACACCAATAATAATGAGACCCCCAGGCCGGGTTACCCGTCGCATTTCGGTTAGGGTTTTCCAAAATCGAGCATCGTGTTCGAGTGTGGAGTTACAAAGTACGCAACCAAATGAACTGTCAGCAAACATGTCCATGTGATTGGCGTTGCCAGTAACCATTTTGATGTTAGCTTCGCTGGGAAAGGACTCGATATTTAACCCTGTCTTCTCTCGAACCCTTGATATCGAAGCGATGTTCAAGAGTGACTCTGGTCCTGGCACTGCGCCAACTTCAAGAATGGGCCCTTGGGGCGACTCTGATTGACAGATTGTGCTGAAGGCGTTGTATACCTCTGGGCTCATGATCGAAGAAAGAGTTTTGTGATGGTCCGTTTCAATTTGCTCATTAGATGTCTTGCCGATTTATAGGCGAGTTGTTTGGCCCAACCTCGCCATGCTTGCATCAGTTCTCTGTCTAGGTACACGCGTGGATTGACTTGAGCCATGATCAATAACATCTTGAGAGCAGCGATTGGCCCAATAGATGATTTACCGATCGTTGTGCTGAATAAGTGTTTTAGGCATCGTGCTTCGAAACCAGTCAGTTCTTTTTCTAGCTTCTGTAAATCAATAGTACCTAATTGAACCCCCTCTTTTGAAATTTGTCGAAAGATTTGTACATTTTCTTTGATTCGATCACGATGTACATTGGCACTGGCGTTGTTGTCATGTTGAACCCAAACCCCAGCTATCGAGCTCATTACGATAACGTTTCCCTTGATGGCGAGTCGTAACAATGAGTCCATGTCTGCAGAACTGATATTCTGTGTGTAGAAACCTTGCTCAAGTGCGGCTGTCCTTGAGTAGAGTGTGCCTAAATGGGTAAAAAACCCTGTTTCAAATACTAGGCTCAGATACTGGGAACCAGTCAATAGGGCTGTTTCGGTCTCAATGCTAGGCAGTATGTCTACATGCGCTGCATTGGCAAGGCTGCTGTCTGATTTTTTGCGAGTCGTCTCCCAAATCACCCGATGTCCAGCCTGCAAGAAAAGAGGTTGAGCTACTTTGTTTAGCTCTAAAACATATATCGCCTTACTAATAAACATAGGGTCTATGAGATAGTCGTCCCCATCAAGAACCAATATCCAGTCACCACGCGCATCTACTTTCAGCGCTTGATGATAGTTCGCTACACGGCCTATGTTTAATGGTCGTCGAACGTACTTTAGTCGAGGATCATGCAAATAACGCGTGGCGACTATTGCAGAGTTGTCGGTAGAGGCATCATCACAAATAACTATTTCAAGTGACGGGTAGTCTTGCATAAGCGCACTTTCGATTGCCTGCTGGATTCGCTTAGCGTGATTGTAGGTGGGTATCAAAATAGTGACATTTGGCCTCGATCTTGGGCGCCGATTGCCGCTAAAGAGTTCGCTTAGCTTGATCGTCTCATTTCCAGCCAGTTCCCTTGGTAAGCGAGCTATATTGACCCGGAGCCTTTGGCAGGCACTGCGGTCAGTCAATAATCGGCGCAGATTATCTTTCAAATCTACCTCGCAGTCTGCCAATATCGAGCCTGTAACGCCATCATCTATTAATTCCCTGACGCCATTGACATCTGTCGCTAATACAGGTGTTCCCTCAGCAAGTGCTTCTCTAATCACTGTCGGGCAGCCCTCCGATCTCGATGTGAGCACGAAGAGGTCTGCGTATTTCATCCATGCACGTGGCTCGATCTGAAAGCCTTCGAGGTGAAATCGATCTGCCATGCCTAACTGGGCAATTTCCTGTTCAAGCACGAATCGCTCCGACCCATCACCAAGAACATGCCAATGAAAATCTATCCCTTCACGACGCAACTGCCAGTGCGTACGCAAGCAAGTAGGAATTTGCTTTATTTGATCAAGTCTAGCGGCAGTAACCACATGGGGTAATTGGTCAGGTAGATAACGGTTGAAAGGCGAGGCACCAATAGGATGTTGAGGTTCGATTGGGGGAAATATAATGGTTCTTGGGATTTCTTTAAGAATTGAATAGTACTCACTCAGCTTGTCGAATAAACCGAGAGAGACAGGAACAAGGTGATCCGTGGCTACGATTGCACATTGCATTGCCGCTTTCATATCTGCTTTAAGGTCAGGCAAAATAAGGCCTTCATCGAGAAGCACGAGAAGTTTGCGATGCCCTCTGCTGGCGGAAAAGGTAACGCAGGCAACCATGTCAGGAAATAATGAGGTGCCCACGACGATGTCATAGTCGTTTGTCAAACAGGGATAAGCACGTATGCATGCCCGTCGAAGTTCCAGAGGGTTTGTTAGCGAGGTGTTGATGTCAACACCGGGCGTATGTATTGCAACGCCATCGAGCTCGGCGCTTAAGGCATTCGAAATTGGGCCAGTGATCAAAAAATCAATTTTCCGATCAGCTCGAATCAGCCGCTTGAGGTGGCGTATCGCTAAAAACGCGGCACCACCCTCGGTTAACTCGCGCGCGATGAATAGGACGCGTTGTGACAATACAATACCTCAGTGGAAGCAATTACGACAAATGAACTATTCAACCATACGATTATAGAATCATAATTTACGATGAATAAAATGCTGTTAGTACCGGTTTAAAAAGTTGATCTGGCCGAAAAAATCATCAAATTGGGTCAAACATAGCCATTCAAATTCCCCTCAGTAATCAGTATAAAAACCGGCGCTAACAGGTTTTTAAAATAAAGATGAATATAGGTAGCTAATGAAAATAGTAAATAAACCTAAAAACCAAGGCCTTCGCTTTTTGGTGATGGCTAAATTGAGAGTCGGTTTTTTTGCAGCATCTTTAATTCTATTCTCACAATCAGCGCGCCGTTTGAACAATCTCCATATTTCAAGCGCAGCTTTGGGTTATAACCTTAAGATGCACCCTTGATCTGATTGCCCCGCTCCAAATACTGACCATCAATTGCTTCAGTAACGCTAGCCCACCCCAAGCACTGACCTCACGGGCTGTGAATTTAATATCAAAGCGCTCAGTGATTAATTTAGTCGACCCACATTAAGAAGGTAATTCCATGATTTTATTGATCACACATACCAAACTTGTCAGCCCACTTTCCCTCGTGTATCGTTACATTAAGAATTACCCTTAATTCGCCCTTCATGGCTTCGCTCAACCACCCTCCTCTGCAACGTTGTTTTTACTTCAACCTTATCAAATCGCCCTTTCTCAAATCAATGAAAGGGGCGCTGTTGGTGGCATTGTGCCTGCAGTTGGCTCTATTGATCGGTCTAGCTCCCGCTATTGCTAGTGGTGAACACTACCATCAGACCATGAGTCATGGGTTAACCATTGATTCGCATCAACACGCTAACGTGATTGCGCAAGCAGACACGAACGATTTGGGGTCGAGTCACGTTCATAACTCTGATTCACTTCAACTACACGGTATGGTGTCTGCCGGCTCTTCAGACGCGCCACATCTCAGACATAAACAAGCTTTTATGGTCTATCAAATCGACTATGCCGATATTTTCCTTGACGGACTGCTACGCCCACCACGGGCCTAAGCCACCATTCAAACGCTTAATGCCTGCGTTCTAGCTAACTCGAAGGCTCGAGAGTTAGATCCAGTTGCCGTTTCTATCTTTAGGGAAGAATCATGAAGGCTTTTTTATCAGCCCGCTTAGGACTAGTCCTGCTCTGTTTATTGCCGCTCGTCGCCCTTGCTCATGGCATCAGCGACGAAGACAAACAACGCATGCTTGAGGGCTCATACCTGCAATACGTTTGGCTTGGCGCTACACACATGCTGACGGGGTATGACCACTTACTGTTTTTATTGGGTGTTGTCTTTTTCCTGACAAACTTCAAAGATGTGGTGCGTTTTGTAACCGTATTCACCATCGGGCACTGCATCACGTTGATCTTTGCCACGTACTTTAAAATCACTTGGAACTACTGGCTTATTGATGCCATCATTGCGGTGAGTGTTGTGTATAAGGGCTTTGACAACAATGGCGGTTTCCAACGTCACTTCAACATCGACTCACCAAATCTAGTCAAGATGGTGTTTGTTTTTGGCTTACTTCACGGCTTTGGTCTATCAACACGCTTACAGCAGTTGCCGTTGGGCGATGAAGCTGTGCCAATGATCGGACGCATCTTGAGTTTTAACGTCGGGGTAGAGCTTGGGCAGATCGCGGCCCTAAGCGTCATGTTGGCGATTTTAGCCCTGTGGCGTCAGACGCCCTCTTTTACCCGTTGGAGCTACGCCACCAATGTAGCGATTATGGCGGCGGGTATTTATCTATTGTTTGTTCAACTGCATGGCTACCAACACGACGTCAATGGCGAAACCTTTCGCTTTCCTGCAGAGGAACACCAACACGCACACGAAGACTTAGAAATTAAAAACACAACCGACAGCAGTCGCAACACCCTTTAACTCAGGAGCATGACATGAACCGATTTTTATTTGTAGCCTTACTGGCTATTCCTACCGTTTTGATAACACCCGCCTGGGCTGATCCAGGCACTAACTGTCACTTTCACGGCAAAAAAACTGCTGCCCAAACAACCATCATGCAGTGCGCTGACCAGCGCAAAACCAAATTGATTGAAGCGGGTAAGCTGGAAAAAAGCTGGGCTGATGCACCACAACAGTCGATCGGTATGATCGATGGCAAGAAGGGCAAAGAGTGGCGAGTGATTTACCAAAACCTGACCACAACAGACAAAGCAAAATCTTCTTTGTATCTCTTTTTTACGCCCCCGGGTAACTTCATCGCCGCTAATCATACCGGTGAGTAAAATAGGTTAATTGGAAGAGACGCCACCACAAGAGTCACTAACAACTCAGTGGTGGCCAAGTGCTCAGCAAAAGTACTGGCACTTTCGCTTGACTTCAAAGACAACAAAGTCTGCGCATAAAGAGACTGGCTATTTCTTCACCTACCATTGCTTACCTTTTCCGATTGATCACTTTGATTAATCATTTTGTGCTTGATCGCCTCACAGTGCACTATTACAAATACAATTAATCTAGTTTGTATCGACCCAGAAAAAGTTGGAATTTTAAATTTATGACACTTTCTTCCATTCAATCTGTCGTTGGGCGGCAAAT
Organism: uncultured Alcaligenaceae bacterium; assembly: GCA_937896225.1. Classification (GTDB taxonomy): domain Bacteria; phylum Pseudomonadota; class Gammaproteobacteria; order Burkholderiales; family Burkholderiaceae_B; genus Algicoccus. The sequence goes on from CALBMZ010000185.1 coordinate 6,949, forward strand.
TCTTGATTCTCGCGGTCGGCCCACTGTTGAAGTTGACGTTTCTCTGGTAGATGGGTCGCTCGGTCGTGCCTCTGTTCCCTCTGGGGCATCGACTGGCTCATTTGAAGCGCATGAACTGCGAGACGGCGATGCCACACGCTTTGAGGGCTTGGGCGTTCTTAAAGCCGTATCAAACATCAATAATGACATTGCGCACGCCATCTCTGGCATGAATGCCTATGATCAACGCAGCCTAGACAATTTTTTACGAGAACTCGATGGAACCCCTCAACTAAAAAAAATGGGTGCCAATGCCATACTGGGTGTTTCAATTGCGGTGTGCCGTGCAGCAGCAAACTCGCTCAAGCAACCCTTGTATCAACGCATTGCTGATTTACTTCAAAACCCTACCCCACAGATGCCAAGGCCTATGGTTAACATCTTCAGTGGTGGGCTGCATGCCGGAAGGGGCATGGATATTCAAGACTTTTTAGCGATTCCTGTGCGTGCCCAGTCAATTGATGAAGCCATTCACACCATGAGTCGTGTGCGAAATGCTGCCGTTCGTGTCTGTCAAAAAATGGGTTTGCCTACCTTATTAGCAGATGAAGGGGGCTTAAGCCCGGGCTGCGCTAGCGGCAAAGACGCTTTAATATTGTTGTGTAAAGCCATTGAAATGGCGGGCTTAACCCCTGGTGAAGATGTGGTCATCGCTATAGATGTTGCGGCTGCAGCATTTAAAAATGCCGAAGGCCACTACAACCTCGCGCGTGAGGGCAAGCAACTGTCTTCAGCTCAAATGATTGATATGCTTGACGCTTGGGTTAAAGAATTTCCCTTAGTATCGATTGAAGATGGCTTAGACGAAGAAGATTGGTCAGGCTGGCAAGCACTCACCTTGCGCTTAGGCAAGCACGTTCAGCTTGTGGGTGACGACCTCTTCACCACCAACCCCATCAGATTACAAAAGGGTATTGACATGGGCGTTGCAAATGGCGTGTTGGTTAAAGTCAATCAAAACGGTACCTTAACCGGCACACTTGATGTGATAACGATGGCTAAAAAGAATGGCTACTCAACGATTATTTCAGCGCGTTCGGGTGAAACTGAAGACCCCTTTATTGCTGACTTGGCTGTGGGTAGTTCAGCCGGTCAAATCAAAATCGGCTCACTGCGCACCTCAAGTACGGTGAGCAAATACAATCAATTACTTCGAATTGAAGCGGCTTCAAATGCCCCGTACGTGGGCACAAACCAGTAAATCATGATGACCCCTGCGGCACAACCTGATGCACGATTAGTACAATTTCTATTGGCTCATGGTCTGATAACAGCCGACACACCGGCTATTTGGACGCCTCTGGCCGGTGGTGTGTCGTCTGACATTTGGCGTGTTGATCTGCCTGATTCAACTGTGTGCGTTAAATGTGCCCTACCCAAACTGAAGGTCGCACGTGACTGGCGAGCACCGATTTCACGAAACGCTTATGAATGGGCATGGATAAACTTTGCTGCCCAGCATCTGCCAAAAGCTGTGCCTAAACCCCTCGCTCACGACCCAGCTATTGGTGCTTTTGCCATGAGTTTCTTTGAGACAGAAAAATTTCCAGTGTGGAAGTCTCAACTCTTGGCTGGCATGGTGAACAAAAGTACAGCACACGAAGTCGCTCAGATTTTAGGCACTTTACATGCCGCTTCAGCACACAATGAAGCCGTTGCAGAAGCGTTTCAAACAGATGATATTTTCTACCCCATTCGACTTGAACCCTACCTCATTGCTACCGCAGAAATACATCGTGATCTAGCCCCTACTTTAGAAGCCTTGACTGAGCAAACCTTAAATACCCATAAAGCCCTTGTGCATGGCGACGTGAGCCCAAAGAATATTTTAGTTGGGGCCACTTCACCTGTTTTACTTGATGCTGAATGCGCTTGGTATGGTGACCCAGCATTTGACTTGGCATTTTGTTTGAATCATTTGCTGCTCAAATGTTTGCCCCAACCCGAACATTCTCACGCTTTGCTTGATTGCTTCAACATTTTTGTCTCGACCTACCGAACCCATATCAATTGGGAACCGGCAGACGATGTCGAATCTCGCGCAGCACAGTTGCTGCCCGCTTTATTTCTAGGCCGTGTCGATGGAAAATCACCGGTCGAATACATCACACAAGACAAGCAAAAAGACTTGATCAGACAAGTCGCGCGACCACTGATTGCTAAACCTGTTAATCGATTAGCATCAGTGGCACACGCTTGGCATGCCGCCTTGATAGACTATAAAAATAACTTATTAACAGGTAATTTTCCTGCTAAATAAAGGTCAATGTATTTTGCGATAACTTGGGCGGGTACACCCGAGGTGATGGTGGCACAACCATAGGCACCCCGCGTAGTCGATCACCAATAATGATAGAAAAGTCTGGAGGACAAAGACCCGCCACCTTAATCTTGACCAATACTTCACCCTCGCCCAGCAGATCTAAATCAACTTCAATAACTTTAAGCGATTGAGTTTACTTGTACGGAGCAGGTAACCCCATTTCACGCAGTACGGTGGCAGGAATTTTCGTATTAGATTTCTGAAGGGCGACGATAAAGGCTGTGATCGGTTGATTGATCCACTAGCTTCACATTTTAAAGGAACCTTTAAAACGTCTCTTAAAGATGTTATCGCCAAAATTTAAGCTTTCTTAATTTTTAATTTTTTCTCACTTTGCCTTTCCCCTATTGAACCCATCCCAATCGCAACATTTTCTACATCGCAACATTTCCACATTGCACCATTCCCCCATTGCACTAACCCCACATGCACCATTGCTGCCTGTATCACTTCACTACTTCATCACCGCACATTTGCAATGCATGCAGGCAACGAAACTGTGTTCGTTGCACCAAGTTGAAACAAGAATACAGCTTGCAATTGCAACGCCTACCTCTAGTCAATAGTTGGCACGTTCTTTGCTTATAAATTAAGCGTTAACTCTATTTCCAATCGCAACGCAAAAGGACAGCGCATGAAAAATACACGACGTTCATTTATAACGGCAGGTGCAGGGTTGGGCTTAACCGCTGCCACCCTTGCCGTTCCCTCAGTAGCAAAGGCTCAACAAACCTTTAATTGGAAAATGACCAGCGCTTACCCAAAAGGCTCTCCTTTTTATATGTCAGGCCCAGGTAGCGCCTCAGATTTGGTCCAACGCATTAAAGACATGTCGAACGGTCGCTTAAACATTCAGTTGTTTGGCGCAGGCGAGTTGATTCCAGCTTTTGAAGGTTTTGATGCTGTGCGTGCAGGCACCATTCAAATGAACCATGCGAACAGCTACTTCTGGACGGGCAAAACATTTGCTGCGCAATACTTTACGGCTGTACCTTTTGGGTTGAACTACCAAGGCATGAATGGTTGGCTTTACGACGGTGGTGGGTTAGCGCTTTGGAATGAAGTGTACGAACCCTTCGGCATGATTGCTATGCCATGCGGCAACACGGGTGTACAGATGACCGGTTGGTTTAAGAAAGAGATCAACACGCTAGAAGATTTGAAAGGCCTAAAAATGCGCATTCCGGGTTTGGCTGGAAAGGTGCTTGCCAACTTAGGTGTTGACGTCAAAGTGTTGCCTGGTGGTGAAATATTTCCTGCTCTTGAGCGTGGTGTGATTGATGCCGCTGAATTTGTAGGCCCCTATCAAGATCGTCGTTTAGGTCTTTATAAAGCCGCTAAGTTTTACTACACCACGGGTTGGCATGAGCCTGCAACCACGTCTGAACTATTGATTAATAAAGCCGCTTGGCAAACACTGCCTAAAGACCTACAAAGCATTGTTACGAATGCTTCTGCCTCATGCAACGTTATCAGTGAAGCCTGGTGCCAGCGTGCAAATGCTGAAGCCATGCAAGATTTGGTGACGAACCTAGGCGTTATAGCCAAACCATTACCGGCATCAATTGTGGTTGCATTACGTCAACAAACCACTCAAGTGCTCAATAAAGCAAGCGCCAAAGACGCCATGACAAAGAAAGTACATGACTCTTATTTTGCTTTCAAAAAGCAATATGACGCTTGGTCTGGTTACAGTGAGGCGGCTTATCACAGCACCGTTAGGTCGAGCTAAATATGACACAGCAAGCAAGCCACCCCTTACTCAGGCTCGCTTACAAAATGGATGGACTGATCGACATTGTCGGTCGGTTTTCCTCATGGCTCGCCTTGGCCATCGTCGCGTTAGTAGCGACTAATGTAATTCTGCGTTACGTCGCGAGCATTGGGTCAGTATGGTCTCAAGAACTTGAATGGCATCTTTTGGCAACACTGATTTTATTTGGCATGAGCTACGCCATGCTTTGGGGTGAGCACATTCGCGTTGATGTCTTCTACGCTAAATACTCTCCCAACATGCAAAGAGCAGTCAATTGTATCGGTGCGCTACTCACAATCAGTGTGGCATTGATATTTGTTTGGGTCTCTCTACATTACGTTGAACAGTCATATGTCATTGATGAAACCTCTCCTGACCCTGGTGGTATTCCTCATCGTTGGATTCTTAAAAGCTTTATAACAATTGGTTTTTTTCTTCTCGCACTTCAAAGTACTGCCGAGCTCATCAAAGCGTTGATTCTTCCACTTAAAAAGCAACCCACTCCTCATGTTTGAACCACAAATGCTAGCAATTATGATGCTGGCAAGTTTCTTTTTCTTATTATTAGCGGGTATTCCTGTCGCCATCACACTTGCTGTAACAGGCTTTGTGTTTGGTTTTATTGGATTTGGTGACACACTATTTAACCTTTTACCTGCCCGCATTTATGGCGTGGTTACAGGGTATCAATGGCTTGCCATTCCCCTTTTTATTTTCATGGGTTTCGCCCTAGAAAAATCAAAGTTAGCAGACGATTTGCTTGATGTGATTGGGCATATAGCCGGTGGACTAAGAGGTGGAATGGGTATTGGTATTATTTTGTTCGGCGCGCTGATGGGCGCCACCACAGGTATCGTGGGTGCAACAGTCATCACGTTGGGTATGTTGACTTTGCCCAACTTACTCAAGCGCGGATATAACAAAAGCATCGCCTGTGGCACGATTTGTGCCTCAGGCACCTTGGGTCAAATCATGCCACCGAGTTTGATACTGATTTTATTGTCAGACATCATGCAAACATCAGTGGGCACCCTCTTTGCGGCGGCTGTCATACCTGCAATGTTATTGGCCACTGTCTACATTATTTATCTTTTAGTGTTGGGTATGATCAAACCAGAGACCATGCCGGCCGTACCCGTTGAGGAACGTAACCAAGTCAGCTCACGTCAATTATTGGTGCGCTTTATAAAGGTTGTCGTGCCCCCTATTCTCTTGGTAGTAGCCGTGTTGGGTTCAATCGTGGGCGGCATTGCTGCCCCCACCGAAGCCGCTTCAATGGGGGCGTTAGGTGCTATTTTGATCACGGTATTGTCAGGACGCTTTACCTGGAGGGGTTTGCGTGAGGTGAGTTTTCATACGGCCAAAATTACGGCCATGATGATGTTCATACTCATGATGGCGCAAGTTTTTGCCCTTTCCTTTCGAGGTCTGCATGGCGAAGTACTGATCGAAAATATGTTCGAATGGCTACCCGGTGGGCTTTACAGTGATATCTGGTTTATGTTGTTTATGATTTTTGTGCTAGGTTTCTTTATAGAATGGATAGAAATCAGTTACATCGCTGTGCCGTTATTTTTACCTGTACTGATGGCACAAGGTGCTGACCCTGTCTGGATAGCCATTCTCGTCACGGTTTGCCTGCAGTCATCATTTTTAACGCCCCCATTTGGTTGGGCCTTGTTCTACCTTAAAGGCGTTGCTCCGCCAGAGGTTTCCATTTCAGATATTTACAAAGGCGTTGTGCCCTATATTGTGATGCAAGGTATCGCGCTTGCACTCATCGTATATTTTCCGCAACTCGCACTTTGGCTACCCAAAGCAATCGGTTGGTAATTAACAGGAACTCATTTATAAATGGCAAATTCAGCATTCGGAACGCGCGGTATTGCGGTTGCACCTCATAGTTTAGCGGCGCAGTCAGCACTCGATGTTTTACGTGAAGGTGGCAACGCAATTGAAGCAATGATCGCCGCAGCAGCCGCCATTGCCGTGGTGTACCCACACATGAACTCAATTGGTGGTGACGGTTTTTGGGTTATTCATAAACCAGGCTTTGCACCGGGTGCAATTGATGGAAGTGGGCGCAGTGCACAACTTTCTAGTATTGATTGGTATGCCACACAAGGCGTTCATGACGGCATTCCGTTTCGTGGATCGATGGCGGCGCTAACAGTTGCAGGTACTGTCTCAGGTTGGGGGGCTGCACACAAACTATCAAAAGAAATCGGTGGTCGCATGTCTTTAAAGCGTCTGTTGTCTGATGCGATTTATTTTGCTGACCAAGGCATTCCAATTACAGATAGTCAAGCTCGCACAACACAAGCGAAGCTGTCAGAACTCAAAGATCAACCCGGTTTTGCAAAAACCTTCTTAATCAAGGGGCAAGTGCCTACAACGGGCAGTCGCTTTAAACAACCTACCCTTGCTCATACCCTCTCTCGCATTGCTCACGACGGTACCGATTCTTTTTATAGAGGCTCTCTTGCAGACGACATTGCTGCTGACTTACAAAAATTAGGGTCTCCTTTAAGACTGAGTGATTTACAAAACCATCAAGCCAAGCTTGTTAACCCCCTTGAATTACAACTGGGTAAAACACGCTTATTGAATATGACGCCCCCTACGCAGGGCGTGGTGTCACTGATGATTTTAGGTATGATGGATGCCCTCAAAGGCTGGCAAGACAACCCAGAAGGGCCAGATTTTGTGCACGCACAGGTCGAAGCGACAAAGCTTGCGTTTAAGCTGCGCAACCAGCATGTCACCGACCCTGAGTGGATGAGCCTACATGCCTCATCATTATTAAACAAGTCGCTCTTGAAAAATTTAGCTGCTCAAATTGATCTTCATCACGCGGCACCTTGGGGTCAAAGAACTGACCCAGGTGACACGATATGGATGGGTGTGATTGATGGCTCAGGTTTATGTGTTTCGTTTATTCAAAGCATCTATCACGAATTTGGCTCAGGTTTAGTCTTGCCGCAGACCGGTATCAATTGGCAAAATCGTGGCTGTGCGTTTTCTTTAGATGAAGCGCATATCAACAGCCTAAAACCAAGTAAAAAAACCTTTCATACGCTTAACCCAGCAATCGCTTTGCTAGCCGATGGGCGCAGCATGGTTTATGGCACGATGGGTGGTGAAGGCCAACCGCAAACGCAAGCCACATTATTTCAACGCATTCAAACCTTTGGTGATCAACCGCAACAAGCAATTGAACGACCCCGCTGGTTATTGGGTCGAACGTGGGGGCAAAGTAGTGAGTCACTCAAATTAGAAAGCCGTTTTTCACAAGCCACCTTTGATGCCCTTAAGCTTAGAGGGCATGATGTGGAATGGCTTGCCCCCTGGGACGAAGCCGTTGGCCATGCAGGCATACTACTCAAACAGACCAATGGTTTATTGGTTGGTGGCTTTGACCCACGGTCTGATGGTGGCGTTGCAGCGTACTAATGGAATGTCTAAGATAATGTCTAAAAGGGTATCTAAACATTTATTTATGTCAAAAGCTTGTACATAAATGCATTAAGAAAAAAGGGCCTTTCGGCCCTTTTTTCTTGCCTAACTAAAAAGTCTACACATCAAACCGATCAGCATTCATCACTTTAACCCAAGCGCTGATAAAGTCTTGAACGAATTTCTCTTTATTATCGTCTTGTGCATAAACTTCTACATAAGAACGCAATATTGAGTTTGAACCAAAGACTAAATCAACCCGTGTAGCAGTCCATTTGACGTTGCCAGACTTACGCTCAACGATGTCGTATGAGTTCTTACCGGTAGGCTTCCAGGTGTAGGCCATATCGGTCAAATTCACAAAGAAGTCGTTGGTCAACTCGCCAACACGGTCTGTCAAAACACCATGCTTGCTATCACCATAATTGGTACCCAACACGCGCATACCGCCCACTAGCACTGTCATCTCTGGTGCTGTCAAACCCATTAACTGAGTACGATCCAGCATCAATTCTTCAGCAGTAATGTCGTAATCACTTTTAAGCCAATTACGATAGCCGTCATGCATGGGCTCTAGCACTTCAAACGCTTCAATATCGGTTTGTTCATCGGTGGCGTCACCTCGACCAGGGGTGAACGGCACGGTAACCGAATGACCTGCAGCTTTTGCCGCTTGTTCAATACCGACACCGCCTGCCAGCACAATGACGTCAGCAACACTCACGCCAGACTCTTTTGCAATGCTTTCAAGTACGGCGAGCACTTTAGCGAGTCGAACGGGTTCATTACCCTGCCAATCTTTTTGTGCTGCCAATCGAATGCGTGCACCGTTGGCGCCACCGCGCAAATCAGAACCACGATAAGTTCGTGCACTGTCCCAAGCCGTAGAAACCATATCGCTGATTGACAAACCCACCGCTACGATTTTTGCTTTTACAGCATCGATATCGTAGTCTTTATTACCGGCAGGTACTGGATCTTGCCAAATCAATTCTTCTTTTGGTACATCAGGACCAATGTATCGTGCTTTCGGCCCTAAATCACGGTGGGTAAGCTTGAACCATGCACGGGCAAACACCTCAGAGAAATAAGCCGGGTCTTTATAAAAGCGCTCTGAAATTTTGCGGTATTCAGGGTCCATTTTCATGGCCATATCAGCATCGGTCATGATGGGGTTCAAACGAATAGATGGGTCTTCAACGTCAACAGGCTTGTCTTCGTCTTTAATATTGATGGGTTCATATTGCCAAGCACCCGCTGGGCTCTTTTTTAATTCCCAGTCATGGTTCAAGAGCATATGAAAATAACCGTTGTCCCACTGGGTTGGGTGGGTTGTCCATGCACCTTCAAGGCCACTACTGACCGTATCGCGACCAACGCCTCTTGAAACGTTATTAATCCAGCCTAAACCCTGTTCGTTGATATCAGCCGCTTCAGGCACAGGCCCTAAATTATTGGCATCACCATTACCGTGGCATTTACCAACCGTGTGGCCGCCTGCTGTTAAAGCGACGGTTTCTTCATCGTTCATCGCCATACGTAAAAAAGTTAAGCGCACATCGTGTGCGGTACGAAGGGGGTCAGGGTGACCCATTACGCCTTCGGGGTTGACATAAATGAGGCCCATTTGAACCGCAGCGAGTGGGTTTGCTAAGCTTTCACGGCTTTCGCTTGCATAGCGATTATCAGCAAGCCATTCTTTTTCTGTACCCCAATTGATGTCAATTTCAGGTTGCCAAATATCGCTGCGACCGAACGCAAAACCAAATGTTTTAAGACCCATCGACTCATAAGCGATGGTACCTGCGAGAGTGATCAGATCAGCCCAGCTGAGTTGATTGCCGTATTTCTTTTTGATTGGCCACAACAAACGGCGCGCTTTATCAAGGTTAACGTTGTCAGGCCATGAATTAAGGGGGGCAAACCGTTGATTACCAGTACCAGCGCCACCGCGACCATCAGCAATACGGTATGAACCTGCTGCATGCCAAGTTAAGCGAATCATTAAACCACCATAGTGACCCCAATCGGCTGGCCACCATTCTTGGCTTTCAGTCATGAGCGCAGTCATGTCTTTCTTAAGCGCCACAAAATCAAGTTTTTTGACTTCATCTTGGTAGTTAAAGTCTTTAAGTGGGTTGGTTTTGGTGTCGTGCTGATTCAAAATTTCAAGCTTGAGCGCGTTAGGCCACCAGCTCATGACTGAATTTTTTTCAGTCGTGTTTGCACCGTGCATAACAGGACATTTACCTGAGTTAGACATGATGAACTCCTTCATTTTTTGTTTTGTACAGTATTTATATTAAATCTATTAAAAGATTAAAACCAATTGTATTTAACAATGGGCCGATAGCCGACGGGTAAATCACATAATATTTTGATTTTATAATTTGAAGAATCAGAGTGGTATAAGAGGAATATAGGCTTACAACATCAATGCTGATTTTTAAATCTAAGGTGATTAAATAAAAAAATTACCCCACCAGTCAACTGAAGTCTGTGTAAATGAAGCATATGTAATCAAGCATGTGAAAAAGTTCGCTTAATACTTTGAAAGTAAAAAACCATATTTTTGTAATAGTTATTGGGTACTTCGTTCGAGTGTGTAAAAATGCAATCTAATTGAGCAATTAATTGCTTAAACATATTTAAAGATTCAGCGCTCATCAATTTGTGACCCAATTGATGTTCTTATAAATGAAGCTTAAATATATGATGAATA
>CALBMZ010000186.1 GCA_937896225.1 uncultured Alcaligenaceae bacterium
TTGATTGTGCGAGCGGTATTGGCATTTGTTTCTAACCACACCTACCGTGTGTTTGGTTGGTATCGCATTGCACTAGGTTTGGTGGTGGCGTTTTTTGTTTTTTAGTGATGCGTGCGCTTCAGAGTCTATTTAACGGGTATTTCAAATGAGATGCTCTTTCACATTAACGTTCATTCAACCCAAACTGGCCGCAGCCTAAGATGATGCCGGAGTTCTAACCTCTTAAGGGCTGACGTTGCACACTAATTCGACGCCTTCATTTGTTATCGCTATGTACCCACCTCTAGGATGGATATGATTTGGCAGGTGGTCGTATTCCCAGTCGGGTAACACCCATCGCGTTGAAATTTGCTCGCCTACAACGTATGGGTGATGACCTGGGCGATGGGTATGACCGTGAATCATGCTGCTGATATGAAAGCGTTGAAATGTTTCGACAATGGCGTCAGCCGACACATCGATAATGTCAGGGCCTTTGTTTTGAAGACTTGAGGGTAGTTGAGCCATTTTATGAATACTTTTGGCACGGACTTGGGCCGCGATGCTCAAGCGTCGAGACAAGCTTAATGACTTGAACACAAGCTGAACCCATGGCTGTCTGACCCACCATTTGAAACGTTGATAACTGTGGTCGTGCGTGCAATATTCGTCACCATGACTAATCAGTGTGGTGGTGTCACCAATAGTTAGTAGGGTCTGATCGGTTAATCGATGTGCACCAATTCTTTTTAAAAACACATCACCCAATAAGAAATCACGGTTACCTAAACCTACATACAGCGGCATGCGTTGGGCACACTGCGCCAGTGCATCTAGCGCTTGTTTCAGCCAAAGGGCAGGGTGGCTGATCGCATCATCACCCACCCAAACATCAAACAAGTCGCCCAAAATAAAAAGTGCTTGGGCTTCGTGTGGGGCACGATCAAGAAAGGTATAAAAAGCCTCTGCCGTAGCCGGACTGTCTTGGCTTAGATGAATATCTGAAGCAAGCCAGACTGGCCCGGTCAAATGCAATTTATTCAATGATGGTGGCTTGCTCAATGATGACATCAGTGGTGGGTACGTTTTGATGTGGGCCAGCGTTGCCCGTTTTAACGGCACGAATTTTGTCGATGACATCTTCACCTTGTACAACTTTACCAAACACGGCGTAGCCCCAACCGTTACCACTTGGCGCTGTAAAGTTTAAAAATTCATTGTTCGCAACGTTAATAAAAAACTGTGAAGTTGCTGAGTGCGGGTCATTTGTACGAGCCATGGCGACCGTGTATTTGTCGTTTTTAAGACCATTGGCGGCTTCATTATCGATTGGTGCATGGGTAGGCTTTTGTTTCATACCAGGTTCAAACCCACCACCTTGAACCATGAAACCGTCCATGACACGATGAAAAATTGTATTGTTGTAGGCGCCTTCACGGGCATACATTAAAAAGTTTTCTGCTGATTTTGGTGCTTTTTCAGCATTGAGTTCAATGACGATATCGCCCATATTGGTTTTAAGATTGACGCGTGGGTTTGTGCTCATGGAAGCGGTGCCTTTTTGAGGTTGAGTTTTAGGTTGACTTGCTGCGATTTGAATCGAACCAAGGGTGAAAAAAATCAGTGTTGTGGCGAGTAGTGATTTGCCAAAACGGTTTAAACGTAAGTTAAACATATTAAGGTTATTCCTATTGAGTTTTTGAGTCTGCAGGGTTGGTGATTGGCATTGTGGTTGTCGTTTTTGACTGAGTTGAATCAGTCATGGCTTGCTGTAACTTAGCCAAGTTAAATTTTGCATTGGCGTTGTTTGGGTTACCTAACAGTGCAGTTTGTAATGCTTGTTCAGCTTTTGAAATATCACCCTCTTTTGCGTACAGTACAGCTAAATTATTCCAAGGTTGAATCAATTCGGGAAATCGTTCAGTTAATTCAATATAAATGGCCTTAGCTTCTTGCGTTTCACCTAAACGAGCTAAGGCCCGGGCATGTTGAAACATCAGTTGAACATCGTTACCCGGTGCGGTGCTACGCGCTAAAACGGCTTGTCGCTCTTGAATCATGATGAGCGCTTCGTTGACATCACCTGCGTTAATTAACGCTTCAATTTGTAAATCGATCTGCTCACCAGAGGGTGGTATTGATGTGTCAATATCAGGGGTGATTTTATCGAGCAACTGGGCTAAACCTTCCCACCCACGATTAACTTTGGGTTTGTTGTCGCTAGGTGTCATTTGGCTGCTGTTAACCCTATCGTTGTTTTGAGGAGGCGTCGAACAGCCAGCCATAGCGAGTATGACAAATATGCCCGATGCGCCTTGCCATAAACGTTGAAATCGACGTAATAAAATCAATTGATCAAAACCTCAGTTGTTATACTAAACTTTAGTTATTTTAACGGTGCTTTGGTTGCTTGTCGGCAAAAGCCCACCCAATTCAAGTTTATGCTTCAAATATACGATTCCTTAAGACGTAGTAAACGTCCCTTTATGCCAGTAAATACTGGTCAGGTTGCCATGTACGTCTGTGGTATGACAGTTTACGATTTTTGCCATCTTGGGCATGCCCGTATGCTGGTCAGTTTTGATGTTATTGCGCGCTGGTTGCGTGCATCAGGCTACAAAGTAAATTTTGTTCGAAATATTACTGACATTGACGACAAAATTATTAAGCGGGCCATTCAAACTGATCAAAAAATATCAGATGTGACGCGATTCTTTATTCAGGCCATGCATGCCGATGAAGCCGCACTTGGGGTGCAAGCGCCCGATCATCAGCCACAAGCCACTGATCATGTTGGCGGTATGCTCGACATTATTAAACGCCTAGAAACTCGAGGCTTAGCTTATCAATCGCCCGACGGCGATGTGAATTTTGCCGTGCGTAGCTTTGAGGGTTATGGAAAGTTGTCAGGTAAATCACTTGATGAACTGAGGGCGGGTGAGCGCATTGCTGTGTCAACGGGTAAGCGAGACCCCTTAGACTTTGTTCTATGGAAGGCTGCAAAAGTTACCGAGCCCCCTGAGTCTAAATGGCCTTCGCCCTATGGTTTGGGTCGGCCGGGATGGCATATTGAATGCTCTGCCATGAGTAAGGCTTTATTGGATTTGCCCCTAGATATTCACGGCGGTGGCCCTGATTTAAAGTTTCCACATCATGAAAACGAAATTGCACAAACAGAAGGGGCTTTTGGTGGCACCTTGGCTAACCACTGGTTACATTGCGGGCCGCTGATGGTTGATGCAGACAAAATGTCAAAATCGTTAGCGAACTTTAAAACGATTCGTCAAACGGTCAGCAGTCAAGATATACCGAACGATCAAGCTGGTTACACCGCTAATCCTCGCGAAGCTGAAATGTTGCGTTTTTTTATTGTGCGTAACCATTACCGAAGCATACAAAATTACACGCCCGCCAACTTGGCCGATGCTCAACATGCGCTTGACCGCTTGTATCAAACTTTACAAGCGCATTTGCAGGCAGACCTAAATGCCGCATCTGTTCATGTAGAAACAGCCTCAACCGACACGATTGACTGGTCTACACCCAAGGCACAAGCTTTTGCGGCAGCCATGAACGATGACTTCAATACCGCAGGTGCGGTGGCGGTATTGTTTGATTTGGCTGCGCAAGCTAACCGTGGGGTGGGCGCTGAGGCCGTTCAACAATTAAAAGCGTTGGGTGGTGTGTTGGGGTTGTTGCAAACCGAACCTTCGTTATATTTAAAGTCGACAACGCGTTACACGCGCCGAGCGCTTGAACAAAGTCAGCTTGCCCTTGTAGCTTCTCAGGCTGGGGGCGACGACTCACATGACACGTCATCCGACCAATCGTCTAACAAGCTCAATGTTGCTGCACCGGTTACCTTAAGTGATACCGAAATTGAGGCGTTGGTTCAAGAGCGATCAGACGCTAAAGGGGTCAAAGACTTCAAGCGTGCTGACGATATTCGTACCAACCTTTCGGCGGTAGGCGTTCTGCTGGAAGACAAGCCGGGTGGTGTCACGCATTGGCAAAGGGGTTAGGCGGTGTTTAACCTACAAACCAATCAACCTAACGGTAAGCCGCATTATTGGGAAGAGGCAGTCAAGCATTTAATCAAAAAAGATCGCATCATGAAGCGAATCATACCGATTCATGGCGAAGGCACAATTGAGTCTAGGGGTGACCCCTTTATGACTTTGGCGCGGTCTATTGTTGGTCAGCAAATTTCTGTCAAAGCGGCTGAATCTGTCTGGCAAAGGGTGTTAAAGGGCTGTGGCAAGGGCTTTACACCGCTAACCGTTCAGCGCTTGGGCCTTGAAGGGTTGCGAACCTGTGGCTTGTCGCAGCGTAAAGCTGAATACGTGACCGACTTAGCAGGGCACTTCAAAGAAAAGCTGGTGCACCCTCAAAACTGGGGCGAAATGCAAGATGAAGAGGTGATTAACGAGCTGATTGCGATTCGTGGCATTGGTCGTTGGACGGCTGAAATGTTTCTAATTTTTAATTTGCAGCGCCCTAATATTTTGCCGCTTGACGATGTGGGTTTATTAAAAGCGATTTCTACGCACTATTTTAGTGGTGAGCCTGTTTCACGCTTTGAGGCGCGAGAGGTTTCGGAGGCTTGGGCGCCTTGGCGAACCGTCGCAACGTGGTACTTATGGCGTAGTCTTGAGTCCGCTCTAGTCGAGTACTAGTTCATTTGGAAATTATTTGGCATTCAGTATTTTTTGTCTTGTTGTGTCAATTTATACACAGACTAAACCGAGTTGGCACGTAAGGTGTGATACCCGTTACACTATTGTGACATTTACCGATATTTAGCGACGAAATGCCCAACATTTTTCTAGACTTCGAACAGCCTTTATCCGACCTTGAAAGCAAGATTGAGCAATTACGTTATGTTCAGGCCGATTCGGCGGTTGACATTTCTGATGAAATCAATCGTCTACAACAAAAAAGTCAATCGCTCACCAAAGACATCTATGGCAAGCTCACGCCTTGGCAAACTGCCTTGGTTGCGCGCCACCCTCAACGCCCCTACACGCTTGATTACGTCAGAGAAATTTTTACTGATTATCATGAGTTGCATGGTGACCGTGTGTACGCAGATGACCAGTCTATTGTGGGTGGTTTAGCACGATTTAACGGTACATCTTGCATGGTGATTGGTCATCAAAAAGGCCGTGACACCAAAGAGCGAACGGCCCGTAATTTTGGTATGCCTCGCCCTGAAGGGTATCGTAAAGCGTTGCGGTTAATGCGTGTCGCTGAAAAATTTCGTCTGCCTATTTTTACCTTCGTTGATACCCCAGGCGCCTACCCAGGTATTGGTGCCGAAGAACGGGGTCAGTCAGAAGCCATTGGTCGCAATCTTTTTGCAATGGCCGAGTTAAAAGTACCCGTTATTTGCACCATTATTGGTGAAGGGGGTTCGGGCGGTGCACTCGCGATTGCAGTGGGTAATGCTTTACTGATGCTTCAGTATTCCACCTACTCTGTGATTTCACCTGAAGGGTGTGCCTCAATTTTATGGCGTAGTGCAGACAAAGCACCTGAGGCTGCAGAGGCACTTGCGATTACGGCGCCTCGTCTTAAAGATTTGGGCTTAATTGATCGGGTGGTGAACGAACCGGTTGGTGGGGCGCACCGTGACCCCACTGTCATGGCGCGCTTGTTGCACCGTGCATTGGCTGATTCATTGCGCCAGCTATCAAGTATGACGCCCGAGCAGCTTATCGCGCATCGTCTTGAACGCTTGTTGTCATATGGTCGATTCCAAGAAGTGCGTGCCTAATTTGGTGGGTTCCTGGGGCGGTGTGCTGGCCCCAGTACTCACTCAACCTATCGAAACGTTGTTCAAGCAGGTCTTGCCTACTGGCCCTGTTGCCGTGGCCTGTAGTGGTGGCCCTGACTCTGCCACCCTTGCGATTGTTACGGCAGCTCTGTGCAACGCCTCGCAACGACCCCTTCATATATTCCACATACATCATGGCATGCAAAGCCAAGCCGATCAGTGGTCACAAGATGTTGAACAGTTAGGTCAAATGTTGGGTACGACCGTGTGGCAGACCCATGTAAAAGTTGATTTGACATCAGGCCAGGGCCCAGAGGGCAGTGCGCGTGCTGTCAGGCAGCAGGCTTTGCAAGAGATGGCTGAGCGTCAGGGGGTGGCAGGTATTTTGTTGGCTCATCATGCACAAGACCAGGCTGAAACGGTTTTGTTGAGACTTTTACGCGGGTCAGGTGTGGCGGGCTTGGCTGGTATGGAAAAGGTAACTCAGCCAGCACAATCAACTGCTTTATGGCTTAGGCCCTGGCTTGATGTGGCCAAGCCCGACATACTTGAATGTTTACAGGCTTTTAGCCAAGCCACGGGTTGGCAAGCGGTACAAGACCCTAGTAACTCCGATCATCGCTTGGGTAGGGGTGCATTACGCAGCCAAATTATCCCAGCTTTGACTCAACGTTGGCCAGCTTGGGTTAATAATTTATCGCGTCATGCTAGGCAAGCGGCACAAGCCAATGAGCTATTAGATGAATATGCCGATGCACTGCTCGTGCGGGTTGATTTTACTCATGCAGACTATAGCTTTGATTTAAAAACTTGGCGTGATTTGACCCCATCACAACAAACCTTGGTTTTGAGGCGCTGGCTGGCTTTAGCGGGTGTTGCGATGCCTAGCGCAGCTCGTCTCGATGAGTTAATTAAACAATTAAGGGGTTTGCATGCACTGGGTCAAGATCGAAGTTTGCGCTGGCAGCAAGGTTTAAATGTTGTGCAATGCCAAAATAAGCGGGTGATTTTGTCTGCCCGTTAACAACATTCTTTGTATTTAACGACCTAACTCCCTAAGCAAAGGGTGAGCCTCTTTGGCTGTTAAAATAATTCTTTTTCTTCTAATTCAAGTTGGTAAGCTTCTTAAGCTGGTTTCAATATGGCAATTATTGTTCACAAATATGGCGGTACCTCGATGGGCTCAACCGAGCGCATCAAAAATGTGGCGCGTCGCGTTGCTAAGTGGCATGCTGCAGGGCATCAAGTCGTGGTTGTGCCCTCAGCTATGTCGGGTGAAACCAATCGTTTGATTGGTTTGGCACGTGAAATATCGGCCATACCCGACCCCCGCGAGCTTGACATGATTGCCGCGACAGGCGAACAAGCCTCTAGCGGTTTGTTGGCGCTGGCGCTTCAAGCTGAAGGTGTTGATGCGCGAAGTTATGCTGGGTGGCAAGTCCCCATACATACCGACTCATCTTTTACGAAAGCCCGTATTACTGCGATCGACGATGCCCGTATTAAAGCTGACCTTGATGCGGGTAGGGTTGTCGTGGTGACAGGGTTTCAAGGTGTCGACGATCAAGGCAACATTACCACCTTAGGTCGGGGCGGCTCAGATACGTCAGCGGTTGCGGTTGCAGCAGCTTTAAACGCTCAAGAGTGTTTGATTTATACCGATGTTGATGGTGTGTACACGACTGATCCACGTGTGGTGGCAGAAGCGCGTCGTTTACATGTCGTTTCGTTTGAAGAAATGTTAGAGATGGCTTCGCTTGGCTCTAAGGTCTTGCAAATTCGCTCAGTTGAGTTCGCCGGCAAATATCGTGTGCCACTAAGAGTCTTGTCATCGTTAACTGACCCCAACATACCGCTCGAGCAAGAAATGCAATCGGGCACATTGATTACTTTTGAGGAAGATGCACAAATGGAATCTGCCATTGTTTCAGGTATCGCATTTACCCGCGATGAAGCCAAAATTACTTTACTTGCAGTGCCTGATCGCCCCGGTGTGGCGTTTAGCATCCTAGGTCCCGTGGCTGACGCAAATATTGATATTGACATGATTGTGCAAAATCAATCTGTTTCTGGGCATACTGACTTTTCTTTCACAGTTAATCGTAACGACTTTGCAAAAGTTGTGAAGCTGATGCATGACACCATTGTGCCTGCTGTTGGTGCGCGTGAAATGGTTGCTGACGAAAATGTGGCCAAAGTTTCAATTGTCGGCATTGGTATGCGCTCTCATGCCGGTATTGCAAGCTTAATGTTTAAAACATTGGCTGATGAAAATATCAATATTCAAATGATCAGTACCAGTGAAATTAAAACGTCTGTTTTGATTCAAGATAAATATATGGAATTGGCCGTTAGAGCCCTTCACAAAGCGTTTGATCTAGAGACGGCGCCGACGTGATAGAATGTTGTACTTTTCGGAGGCGTGCCCGAGCGGCTGAAGGGGCTCCCCTGCTAAGGGAGTAAGTGCGCTAAAACGTGCTTCCAGGGTTCGAATCCCTGCGCCTCCGCCAAGTTGTCAAGCAAATTAAGCACCTTCGGGTGCTTTTTGCTTTTTCCCCACAGTTTTCCCCACACACATCAATTATGCATTCACAATCAATAGATACTTACCTAACTGCGGGTCGGTGTGTCTTCAGTTGTGTCGGTCATAAGCCCAATAGGGTACTTATTTGTTTGTACTTTACGGGTCGGTCGCACTGAGTCGTCGTTGATTAGGCCTTGTTATACCCCCCCACTCCTTGTTGGTTCCAGCTAAACGACACCCCACCGTACCCCCACCCCCTAAAATTGGGTTTGGGACTCCTAGATTGTTATACATTGAGTTTTGGACGAACG
>CALBMZ010000187.1 GCA_937896225.1 uncultured Alcaligenaceae bacterium
GTTTTTGCTGTTTATTGTTATCTTCTCATTGTTCTCTATACTTCTACCAGGGTTTTTGTCAGTCGGTAACTTAGTCGCAACACTGCGCTCAATCGCTGTATTGGGAATTCTAGGTATTGCTATGGCAATTGTTGTGATTGGTAGGGGTATTGATTTATCAATTGTTGCAGTCATGGCTGTTCCTACAGCGCTTATCTTGACCTTAGCTAGTTCGGGCATGGACTTGTGGTTAGCTTTATCAATAGGGCTTCTATTTGCGTTAATTGTTGGGTTGCTAAATGGTATTTTTGTAGCCTATGCTGAAATTCCTGCTCTCTTTGTTACGCTTGCTATGGGTTTGGGGCTGGCAGGGTTAGGTCAAATTGGCATTCTTAAGTCTGATATGGTGCCATGGCCAGAACAAATGGATGCTTTGCTGTGGCTTGGAGGTATTGATATTTTTGGAATACCCAGCAGCATACTCATTGTCATGGGGGTTGTATTTTTTGCTTGGCTATTTCTGAACTATACAAAATTAGGTATGTTCATTTATGCGATTGGTGACAACCCAAATGCTGCTCGTACTACGGGTATACCTGTGCGTCCTATTATTGTTTTTCAGTACGTTATCGCTGCTCTAATTGCCGTGTTGGCAGGCCTTGTTATGGCTACCTCTAATAACTTGATTGACACAAGAATTTATAACCTTTCCCTTATTTATGACGTTATTCTTGTTGTGGTTCTTGGCGGAGTTGGTTTATCTGGCGGGCGCGGTGGTGTCTTTAGCGTTATTGTTGGAACCTTACTTGTTGGTACTCTCATCAACGGCATGACCATTCTTAATTTAACTCTAGACGTTCAAAATTTGCTTAAAGGTGTTGTCTTGTTAATTGCCATTGCGCTTGACAGCGTTTTAAACCCCCGTAACGAGGAGACCGCGCAACAAGGTGATATTTGAAGTGGTTATCTTTTGAGAGTTGTTGTTTCAAAAATTGCTCTACCCAATAAAAATAGAATTTGATAAATAATTTTTAATCAAATCAAAAAAACTTAATTCCATTTATAGTTTAGGAGACAAAATGAATATCTTGAATTCGTTACATCGTAAAAAAATTACACAGCTTGCTTCAAAATTAGCAATTGCACTTGCTTTGGTGGCACCTTTTGTGATGAGCCCACAAATAGCAAGCGCTCAAGGTACAGGTGCCATTAAAGACCCTGAACGCACTCACTACTATGAAGCTTTTAATAACAAAAGAGTAGTCTTTGTGCCAGTATTTATGGGGCTTGACTTGACTGAGGGTTGGTCTTCTGTAATGAGCCAGCAAGCAAAAAGGTTAGGCTATAAATATGAAGTGAGAAATGCAAACTTTGTGACCTCTGCTGGTGTACAGATTCTCACTCAGTTACTTAACGAAGACCCTAAACCAAATGTTGTTGTCGTTCAAAATCCTGACGTGACTTCGTATGCCAAAATCTTAAAAAGGCTAGAAGCTGCAGGCATTTATGTCATTCAGCTTAATATGAAAAGTCTGCACATGACGACAGGTTTTGCGGGTGCAGACGCTACCAAAATTGG
This sequence comes from uncultured Alcaligenaceae bacterium, assembly GCA_937896225.1. Lineage (GTDB taxonomy): Bacteria > Pseudomonadota > Gammaproteobacteria > Burkholderiales > Burkholderiaceae_B > Algicoccus. Next base: position 1,559 of record CALBMZ010000187.1, read on the forward strand.
TGAAACTCAAGCTAATTGGGTTGTTCAGCAATGTGGACCGTCTACTTCTCAAAAGATTATGATTTTGAATGGACCAACCACCGCCCCCTGGACGGTATATATGCAAGATGGTTATAACAATGTTTTAGAAAAAAACCCAAACATCAAGGTTGTTGCCCGTCAATCGATTGGTAATTATGAATCATCTAAAGCAAAATCTATTACTGAAGTAACTATTAAACAGCATCCTGATCTTTGCGCCATTATGGGGGTTTGGGACATTCCTGATCTTGCTACAGCAGCCGCAGTTAAAGATGCTGGAAAAACTGGAAAAATTTTAGTGTCTAGTAGCGGTGGTGGCGGTGAAGTTGCTTGCAAAGGTTTACAGTCTGGCGGCTTCGATCACTACGTGAGCTATGATGTTCCAGGCCAAAGTCGTGATGTCAATGCACTGATTCAAATGGCGCTTCAAAGCCCAGAAAAGCCAGGCAAACTTCAAGTCGCGCTTTATACGCCTCTTTATGTTTATACACAAAAAGATGCAAGCACTCATACTTGCTGGTCGTTAGAAACCCTCAAGTAATCTCTTTTGGTAAATTAAAAAGACGATTAAATTTTCAGAAAATGCACAAGGTGATTGAGTAAATCACCTTGTGGATGACTATATTAGATCGTTGAACTAAATGGATGCAACTTAGAAGAATGAATACGATAAAGAAACTTCGATATCGTTATTGGCCTGACCGAGCGATTGGCGAGCTATTAGCAAAACAATGGATGGAAACAGCTGTTCCGCTCATCGTGCTTCTTGTTGTCGTTGCATCTTTTTCCTCTGTTGTTGAAAACTTTTTGAGTTTCAACTCCATTTCAATGTTGTTACGTGAAAGCGGTGAAATTGGTTTCATAGTCTTTGGTATGGCGTTAGTGTTGATCGTCGGTGGCATCGATTTAAGCGTTGGGTCGATGTATGCAATTTGTAATGTATTGGTTTTGTATTTAATTCACGTTCTTGAATGGACTGTTTTTCCTGCAGTGGGTTTGACGTTGCTATGCGGTGCATTGATGGGGGCGATCAATGGCGTATTAATTGGTTATTTGAAATTGCGAGCGTTTCTCACCACCTTAGTGACTTTGATTGTTTTTCGTGCGATCTTTAATTTAATTCAATTTGAATGGGCGGTCGCGATTGCTTCAGCCGTTCCTGACTCGCTTTTGTGGGACGAATTAGGTAACGGCACATTCCTTTTTTTACCTGTTTCAACTTGTATTTTTATTGTTATTGCCATTCTTTTTCATGTATTTCTAACGCGTATGCGTGGTGGTTGGCATGTGATGGCTGTCGGAGGATCTCGAAGATCTGCCTATAACTCTGGTTTGCCTGTCAGTCGTATTGCGGCTTTGGCTTACGTGGCATCGGGTGTTTTTTCAGCAATAGCTGCGATTCTATTCGCGGCACGGGTAGGTAGCAGTAGTGCTGATACCGGCACGGGAATCGAAATATTAGTACTAGCAGCTGCGTTGTTAGGTGGAATTCGTTTAGGGGGGGGGAAAGGGTCAGTTGCTAAAGCCATTCTCGGTACATTGATTGTATTGATTGTGACAAACAGTCTTAGGGGGCTTTCTATTCCTGCGGGTTACATACGCATGTCGTTAGCTTTTATCATGATTGCCGCTGTAACGTTAGATATTCGTTGGTTCAAGAATCGGGGCAAAGCTTTGAGTGAACTGTATGTGAGCCCGGGGTATCTTGACTTACCTGCAGCACCCAAGACAAATGTTGAATCGCATACCCCGTATGCGGTTAATAATAAATTAGGCCATACACAACTGATAGGCTTAGGTAAGATTGAGTCACCAGAAGATGTCATCTTAGACGACGAAGATAATCTTTATTGCGGTAATCGACATGGCGACATCGTACGTTTTTTTGCCCCAGATTATCAACGTATGGAAATCTATGCCCACATTGGTGGCCAGCCACTTGGTATGGCATTTAGTAAAAGTGGTGACTTATATGTCTGTGTAGGGGGTATGGGACTTTACTGTGTCAAATATCAAACTCGTCAAGTTGAAAAGGCAACGGATGAAACAGGGCGATCTTTATTGTCAGTCGTTGACGACAGTCGTTTACGTCTTGCAGACGACCTAGATATTGCACCTGATGGTCGTATATTCTTTTCAGAGGCAACGGTTCGTTACGAAATGCATGAGTGGCCTATCGACAGCCTTGAAGGCAGAGGTAATGGTCGAATAATTTGTTATGACCCGAGCACGGGTCGAACACAAACTGTTCTTAAAAATTTAGTCTTTCCAAATGGAGTTTGTATAGCCTCTGATGGTCAGTCATTACTCTTTGCAGAAAGCTGGGCGTGTCGCATTAGTCGGTTTTGGTTCGACGGACCAAAAAAAGGTAAAGTAGAAATCGTTATATCTGATTTGCCTGGTTACCCAGATAATATTAACAGAGCCTCTGATGGTAATTACTGGGTGGCAATTATGGGAATGCGAAGTCCAGCCTTTGACTTAGCGATGAAATCACCTGCTTTTAGGCGTCGTATGGTTAAACGTTTGGGTCAAGATGAATGGTTGGCACCGAATATTAATGTGGGTTGTGTGATTAAGTGTAATGAACAGGGTGAAGTGCTGGAGTCATTATGGGACAACACGGGTGAAAATCACCCAATGATTACGTCGATGAGAGAACATCGGGGTTACTTGTATCTTGGTGGTATTTCAAACAACAGAATCGGCCGCTACAAACTTGAAAACGCTGATGTTGACTTTGTTCAACACCCGATTAAAAAGGCTTAAACGTGATGTTTAATATATTTAAGCGTGCAGGGAATCGTTTTTTTGGAGTGGGTGAGGCTGATACCTCAGTGCCTGTTTTTGATGGTGCTCTTAAACCAAACAATTTGCTTGATACAGCAGAGTTGTTTCTTGAACAACCAGGTCTAGAAGACATGGTGGTTGATAGTCAAGGTCGTTTAGTGGTTGCGAGCGGCCAAGAAATTTTTCAGGTTGAATCGACTGGCATCACACAGCAAATTGCGGTTTTACCCAATCCGATACAGGCAATCGCTACTTATGACAAAGGCTTAGTTGTCGCGACCTCTGAAGGCCTGACCTTTTTAGGTGGTGAGTTTGATGGCAAACAGCTTTCAACATTTGATGGCCAACCCTTTCAATGTATCACTGCCCTGTGTGAGGGGTCTGATGGTAGGTTGTTGATTGCACAAGGGTCTCTTAACTCTGAATATGAAAACTGGGCAAAAGACCTGCTTAATTTGGGTAAAAGCGGACGTTTATTGTCTTTTGACCCCAAATCGGGCTTGACCCAAGTTCGCGCACAAGGGTTAGCTTATTGTTACGGTGTGTGTGTAGACGCGACACGAACAATCGTGTCTGAAAGTTGGGCGCACCGTATATCTATTTTAAAAGATCAAAAAATCGAGTCGGGTTTGAGTCACATACCAGGATACCCCTCTCGACTATCAAAAGCATCTGATGGCGGTTTTTGGTTAACTGTTTTTGCACCCCGTAGCCAATTGCTTGAGTTTGTTTTACGTGAAGACGCTTTTCGCTCTGAAATGATGCAAACAGTTGAACCAAAATACTGGATCTCTCCTGCATTAAGTTCGGGTAATGATTTTCTTGAGCCTCTGCAGCAGGGGGGGGTCAGACAAATGGGTGTACTCAAACCTTGGGCACCCGCTCGCTCTTACGGACTGGTTTTACGCTTGTCACCAGGCTTAGTGCCACTTTATTCATTACACAGTCGAGTGGGCGGTTTGCATCATGGCATCGTTTCCGCACTTGAATTTGAGGGTGCATTGCTCGTTTTATCAAAAGGATCTGGGCGAATTTTACGAGCGCCACTAGCAGAGCTCAAACCATAAGGTTAAGAATATGACACCAGTACTTGCACTTCGCCAAGCAACAAAAAAGTATGGGGGAATACCCGCCATAGAAAATGTTGATTTCACTCTGATGAAAGGTGAAATTCACGCTTTATGTGGTGAAAATGGGGCGGGTAAATCTACCATTACTAAAGTTATGGCAGGCGTTGTCAATTTAAGTTCAGGCGACATGTTCCTTGACGGTAAGGTTGTGTCGTTTCATAACCCCGTTCAAGCATTATTAGCTGGCGTGGCCATGGTGTTTCAGGAAACGAGCCTAGTACCAACCATGACAGTAGGTCAAAATCTTTTTCTAGGAAAAGAAAAGTTTATTAATCGTTTGCGAGCTGTTTATATCGCTGCACAGCAACTTTTGCAGTCACTTAATTTTAACGTTGACCCGACTCAAATGGTTTCAAGTTTAGGGGCAGCTCAAAAACAAATGGTTGAAATCGCTCGAGCGGTTTTACACGATGCGCGAGTTATTATTTTTGACGAACCAACGGCAACCCTCACCCCAGAAGAAAAAAAATATTTCTTTGACCTTATGCGTAATTTAAAAGCTAGGGGGGTGTCAATTATTTTTATTTCTCATGCCCTAGAAGAGGCTTTGACAATATCAGATCGTATTACCGTCATGCGAGATGGTAAACACATTGTCACAGACGAAACAGCAAGTTTTGACCGTGATCGTATAGTTCAAGCCATGGTAGGTCGCGATCTGACTACAACACTTTACGGACAAAAATCATCATTACGCCAGCCAGGCGAAAGAGTTTTAAGCGTTCAAAATCTTCGAATGGGCGCGTTGGTTCGCAACACTTCATTTTCTGTTTTTGCGGGCCAGATCACCGGAGTTTTTGGTTTGATTGGCTCTGGACGAACTGAAACTTTCAAAGTTGTGGCAGGTGTACTCAAGCGTGACTACAAGCATGGTGGCAAAATTATTTTCAAAGACAAACGGGTGCGTTATAGGGTTCCTGCACAGGCAGTTGATGCGGGTATTGCTTATATTACCGAAGATCGAAAAGTAGACGGTTTCTTCGAGACGATGATGATTGCACGTAATATTTATGCAGGTCTTCTCGTTAAACTTCGCGGTAAACGTCATCTAATTAGACGTGCTGAAGAAACAAAAGAGGGTTCAAAATGGACACAAAAGCTCAATGTGCGTGCTGTTTCAGGTGACGCCAAAGTCATTGAGTTGTCTGGTGGCAATCAACAAAAAGTGGTAATTGCCAAGTCTTTGATTCAAAATCCCGAGTTGATTATTTTTGATGAACCAACACGTGGGGTTGATGTTGGCGCAGTTGCTGAAATTCATGAAATTATTCGTGGGCTAGCTGATCAAGGTTTAGCAGTTGTGGTGATCTCATCTTACTTACCAGAAATTATGATGTTATCAGATCGAATATTGGTTTCACGGCAGGGTCGAATCGTTGAAGAGTTTACCAATCATAATGTTTCTGAAGAAGAGATTATGTATGCGTCAATTCATTAATTGGTTCTACATAAAATTTTTGCTTTGATATACCTTTAAATTACTTACTCAAAACTATCAATTAAATACTTTTCAATAACAAGGTGACATGACATGAAAACAGGACAGCTCGAAGGCAAAGTAGCTATAGTAACCGGAGCAGCAGGAGGGTTTGGTGAAGGGGTAGCTCGAAAGTTTGCGCAAGAGGGTGCAAAAGTTGTTATTGCAGATGTTAACTTTGAAGGGGCTACTAAAGTAGCTCAAGACATTGGTGATCAGGCATTGGCTATTAAGGTTGACGTTACATCTTCAGCTGATATTAAGCACATGGTTGATCAATCAATTGAAAAATTTGGCCGCATTGACATTATTGTGAATAATGCTGGCACTTCGCACAAAAATCAGCCCATGTTAGAGGTAGATGAAAAAGCTTTTGATATTGTTTTTAATGTGAATGTGAAGTCTATATTTTTGATTTCTCATGCAATTATTCCAATTATGCGTAAACAAGGTGGGGGCGTTATTTTAAATATTGGCTCAACAGCAGGTATTCGTCCACGGCCAGGTTTAACTTGGTATAACGCATCAAAAGGGGCTGTGAATTTATTGTCAAAGTCTATGGCAGTAGAGCTCGCACCAGACAAAATTCGGGTCAACGCCATTTGTCCAGTTATGGGTGTTACGGCTCTTTTTGAAACATTTATGGGCGCATCAGATACACCAGAGAATCGTGCAAAATTTGTTGCAACTATTCCGCTTGGTCGCTTTTGTGAAGCCTCTGACATTGCGGCCGCTGCAACCTATCTGGCAAGTGATGCGGCTGAGTTCATAACAGGCATTGAGTTGCCAGTTGATGGCGGCCGCACAATTTAATCCCCCCGTAACGAGATGGTTTAGGGTTATTTAAGAGTAGCCTTTATCAGTTGAGTAAAAGTTAGGTGATAAGTTTACGTCTCATTATCGATATCATGAACAACTTTAGTTCATCTTGTTTTTCCGGAATTTAAAATGAAAATTCGTGCCGCACTTCTTCGTGAAATGGGCCTGCCTGCCCCTTACAAGCAAAGCCAACCCCTTAAAATTGTTGAAGTTGACTTAGACCCACCGGGTGATGGCCAAGTATTGGTCAAGATTAAGGTGGCGGGCTTGTGTCATTCTGACCTTTCGGTTATTAATGGCGACCGACCCCGTGGCGTGCCCATGGTGTTGGGGCACGAGTCTTCAGGCGAAGTGGTTGCGGTTGGTCATGGCGTGCACAACTTGAATCCTGGTGACCATGTTGTGACTGACTTTGTACCCACTTGTGGGCATTGCCAGCCGTGTACTCAAGGGCGGCCCGCGTTGTGTGAACCTGGGGCATTAGCCAATGGGCAGGGCACTCTTCTGGGTGGTAGTCGCCGACTACATATCGGGCAAGAGCCTCTTAATCATCATGTGGGCGTGTCGTGTTTTGCTGACCATGCCGTGATTTCGCATCATTCTTGTATCAAAATTACCCGTAAAATTTCGCACCGTGAAGCTGCCCTCTTTGGCTGTGCTGTTTTAACGGGGGCAGGTGCCGTGATCAATCGGGCACAACTTAAGTTGGGTCAAACGGCCGCTATTGTTGGCTTAGGTGGGGTAGGTCTCAGTGCATTGTTAGCCGCCGTCGCGGCTGGTGCCAGAAGAATCGTGGCTGTTGACCTCAGTGACGAGAAGCTTGAGCTCGCCAAAACTTTGGGCGCCACACACGTGTTTAACCCTAGTCGCATCACGACTGATGCTGAGCGTCTTGAGGCGGCAGGTGGTGCAGTTGATTATGGTTTTGATATGGCTGGAGCTGTTGCAGCCTTTGAAATGGCATACAAGCTGACCTGTCGTGGCGGCACCACCATTACCTCCGGGTTGCCAAACCCTAAGTCAACTTTTTCATTACCCTTGGCACAGATGGTCGGTGAAGAACGCGATATACGTGGCAGCTACCTGGGCTCTGGTGTGCCCGCTCAAGATGTTGCTAAATATATTGATTTATATTTGGCTGGTAAGTTGCCAGTCGATAAAATGCTTGGGCGAACCTTTACTTTAGAGCAAATCAACGAGGGTTTTGATCACTTGGCATCAGGTTCAAGTTTGCGTGATTGTATTGTGCTAGATTAAAATGCTAGGGTGAGATGCACGGAAATTCTTGCCACCGTTAACCCTAGACCTGCGCCTGCAGTTATAAATGAACGTCGTGTGTGTTTCATGCTGCGCCTTTTGTATTAAATGGGTGCAAAAAAATTTGTTTAATTACTTTAACTGTCTGAATTGCGTTCTATTGGTCGAATAAAATTAAAGACGATTTAAATTTTGAGTTTTGATTAGACTTGTTTCTCCACTTAAATTGAGTTGTCAAACAATCAACAATCAACAATCAAGCTAATTAAGATCACTGAGTTATTTATGAAACGTTTCAAAAAAATGTTTTTTGTCTTTTTCTTTTGTTTTTTTTTACTCGGCTGTTCAAATTCTGAAGACAACACTGTGAGTGCAAAAAATGCCCAGGCTATGTTGTCTGCAGGGCAAGTCACGTTGATCGACATAC
>CALBMZ010000188.1 GCA_937896225.1 uncultured Alcaligenaceae bacterium
CGTTTTTTTTTAAAATTTACATTATAAAAAGTATGATCCTAAATCCATGTTTCTAAACTAAAACATAATTTATGAAGTTTGATGATCAAGGTCAAGGACATTTCAGCGTCAACATGTCCCCCAGTCACTTTATTGAACATGTGAATCAATATATTGTTGAATGATGTCGTCAAACGATTTGTCTGCTTTTAAACCCAGTGCATGGGTGCGTTGGCAATTGAAGTGAGCAGGCCAACTGCCAATCATGCGCGCCACATCGGCTTTCGGTTCAAAATGCACTAGGTTAGCGGTATCGTTTCCGGCTTTACGACGCAAGGCTTCAAGCATATTGCCAACGGTTGTAGTCAGGGCAGGTAAATTGATGGCTGTGCGCCCAGCCAACTCTGCCTGCGAGGCTTGTGTGACCGCCAAAATGCCCTCTATGGTGTTGCGAGGCGATGCCAGAGCAACCTGCATATTGAGATCAACTGGGCAAACGGCGGCAATGCCAGCCAAGGGTTCGCGAATTATGCCAGATAAAAAACCAGACGCAGCACCGTTAGGTTTGCCAGGCCTCACTGAAACCGTCATGAGTCGTGCCACACGCCCGTCGATAAGACCTTTGCGTGTGTAGTCAGCGATGAGCTGTTCACACATGAATTTATGGGTGCCATAGCTTGATTGTGGCACCGGCAAGGTGCTGTCGGTTATGACGCTAGGCATCGCCACCCCCGCATCGGAACCAAATACTGCTACAGAGCTTGAAAAGAATAGTCGGGGTGGTTTATTAGATTCAGTTTTTAAGCGACTATGGTGAGCGCGCAAGTGTTCTAGCAATGACTGTGTAGTGGCTAAATTGGCGCGTAGCCCTAAGTTAAAATCAACTTCACATTCGGCCGATACGGCTGAGGCCAAATGAAATATCACATCAAAAGCTTCTTCAAATAAGACCGGCAAACAATCTAATAAATCACCCGTATGCACACGTACACGTGCATCTGCTAATAGTATTGGGTTTGATGCGGCGAGGCGATCAGTCAAGGTAATTGATGCAATGGTTTGATCGCACAGTGTTTCATTTTTTACTAACGTTTGTGCCAATAGGTTGCCTAAAAAACCTGCACCCCCAGTAATTAAAACTTTCATGTATTAGTCTCTTTGGTGTTTTGATAAATTTGGTTATGAACGTTAATTAATACGGATTGGTTTGAATCGTGAAGTGAAGCAAGGTAAAGTCCTCATTGATTAACAATAAATGTATCAGGTAAAACCTATTTTTAAGTGTTGTTCTTTGTCTGGCACAACTTGCTTGCTGTTGTGCCAGACATATTCTGTAACAGTTGTTGGTAACATGATCTAAACAATTATGACACTTTGCTAATGTTTGTACGTTAAGGAATATTATGCCCGCGATTGCCTCTCGTTTTTGTGAACAGTTTGGCCTCACCACCCCCATTGCTTTGGCCCCTATGGCGGGTGCTGCGGGCGGGGCTTTGGCTTTAGCGTGCGCACGTGCGGGTGCCTTGGGTTTGGTGGGTGGTGGTTATGGTGATTTAGATTGGGTCAAAACTGAATACGAAAAAGCCTTTACTCAAACAGATCGCAAGACCCTAAAGCGTCTTGGTATGGGCTTTATTACTTGGCGCCTAAACACTGATGCCAGTGCATTAGATTGGGTGTTAGATCAAGCAAGTAAGCCTGCTGCCATGATGTTTTCATTTGGTGACCCCAGTCAGTATGCCGCTCGAGTGCAGCATCACAACATACCTATCATTTGCCAAGCTCAACGTGTCGAGCAGGTGCCAAAGCTCATTGAGGCTGGCGCACAAGTTATTGTGGCGCAAGGGGGCGAAGCCGGTGGCCATGGCATGCGAAATGAATTTGCTCGGGGTACATTCACGTTGGTACCTGAAATAGCAGACTGGTTGGCCAAGCATTCGCCTGACACGTTATTGTTGGCCGCGGGTGGTGTGGCAGATGGGCGTGGTTTAGCCGCTGCGATGATGCTCGGGGCAGACGGTGGTGTGGTGGGTTCACGGCTTTGGGTCACAAAAGAGTGTCTGGCGCCAGTCGCCGCTTTGCATCAGGCGGTTGATGCGACGGGCGACGACACCGCTCGTAGCAGTGTATTTGATGTCTTGCGAAATTTAGAGTGGCCTGCTCCCTATGATTTTAGGGCATTGCGAAACGACCTACATCGTCAATGGGAAGGGCGGTTAGAGCCTTTACGTCAGCAGCCTGAGCCTGCCCGAAAAGACTATCAGCAAGGCGTTTCCCAACAAGATTACAGTCGCGCTCACGTCACTGTAGGTGAGGCAACGGGTTTAATACACGATATACCTTCAGCCACAACTGTGATTGAAACCATGTCGAAGCAAGCAAATAAATTGTTAGGCCTGGGTTAAATGCTGACTAATTACGAAAAATATAACGATATGGCCTTAAAGTCAATTGTGAGCGTGTGTGTCGATAGGTCTTTAGCCTTATCAAG
>CALBMZ010000189.1 GCA_937896225.1 uncultured Alcaligenaceae bacterium
CAGTTTTTCTGTTCGTGACGCAGCTTCACTTACACATTTAGGCATTTAGACATTTAGACATTTAGACATTTAAAAATTATGCCTCTACTATTAGCCTATTAGCATCTAACCATTAGGATACCCAACACTTCTAGGTGTTGGGAAGGTTAGAAGTGCTTGGGTGCTAAGAATGCTAAAGGTGCAATGGGAGCTTAGATGCTAGGATTGATAAGGCTTAAATTTTAAGACGCCTAAATTTCTAAATTATCAATTAATCGTGTGCTGCCGAGCTTGGCGGCAGCCAATACTACCAAGGGTTCTTTTGAAATGATTTCTTCTAATGTTGGCACACACAAATCTCGCTGACGACGTATAGCGATGTAATCAGGCTGCCACCCACGCTCAAGTAACACTTGAGTAGTTTCTTGCTCAATTTGCTCACGAGCGGTTTCACCTAAATGAAGACGAGACTGAATGCGTTGCAATTCAGCATAAAGCTTTGGGGCTTCCAGGCGATCTTTGTCAGACAAGTAAACATTGCGTGACGATAAGGCCAAACCGTCCTCTGCACGCACGGTTTCATGCGCAATGATTTCGACAGGCAACTGAAATTGTCGGCACATATTGCGGACAACCATCAATTGTTGGTAATCTTTTTTACCAAATATCGCGACTTGAGGCTGCACACAAGCAAACAACTTCAGCACAATGGTGCTGACCCCTTCAAAAAACCCTGGGCGATATTGACCCTCGAGAATGTCTCCAAGGTCGCTGGGTGGCTCGACTCTAAACTTTTGAGGTTCTGGGTAGAGCTCAAGCTCGTTCGGCGCAAAAACCACATACACGTCACGGTTGTCTGCCAGTTTTTGCACATCACGCTCTAAGGTACGCGGGTAAGAAGCAAAATCTTCGTTTGGGCCGAACTGTAGGCGATTCACAAATATGCTGGCCACCACCGGGTCGCCATGCTGTCTTGCGGCTTTCATTAGGGCTAAATGACCCGCATGCAGATTGCCCATAGTAGGTACAAAGGCAACGCGTAATTGGCCGCGCAGTTGATCGCGCAATTCATGAATTGAGTGAACAACTTTCAATTAGGACTCCGTCAAGTGATCGGGTTGCGTTAACAAATTTACGTTTCGGCTAAATGATAAGCGAACATATATCGGGGCGTAAGGTTCAGCCTGCGTAATATCAAGCAACGATTCACGGGCAAGTTCCAACACTGCTAAAAAATGCACCACAATAACGGCAACACTTGCACCTTGCTTAAGGCGTTCATTAAATAATGCACCAAACTCAATAAACTTTACATCAGACAATCGTTTCAAAATATGTGTCATGTGCTCCCGCACTGATAATTGCTCGCGTGTAATGAAGTGATTCGCGTTAAGTTTTGCACGCTTCATGATATCAAGCCAAGCGTCACGTAAGTCGTTAACGTTAATGCTGGGCGGTACACGCTCAATGGTTATATCTGCAACAGCTTGCGCACCAAAAAAATCTCGACCCAAAACCGGCAAGGCATCTAACTTTTTTGCGGCAAGTTTCATTTGCTCATATTCAAGTAAACGTCGCACCAATTCAGCTCGGGGATCTTCAGGCTCATCACCAGTTTCAGTTTTACGCATGGGTAGCAACATGCGTGACTTAATTGCAATTAGCATTGCAGCCATCAGCAAGTATTCGGCGGCAAGTTCTAAATTAGTCGTTCTAATTTGCTCAACGTAAGACAAATATTGGCGAGTCACCTCAGCCATGGGTATGTCAAGCACATTAAAGTTTTGCTTACGTATGAGATAGAGCAAAAGGTCTAAGGGGCCTTCAAATGTTTCAAGAAAAACCTCTAGAGCATCGGGTGGAATGTACAAATCTTGCGGCAATGAAAACAATGGCTCGCCATACAAACGAGCCAAAGCCACCGCATCAATAACGTCTGGCGTGGTGTCGACCTCGGGTTGAACCAATGCTTCTAAGTCTGGCGACTGATCAGCCGTTCGATTGCCACCTTGCACCCTGAAGCCTTAGTCGTTTTGATAAACGTAAGGGGCTTGTGGCACGCGAGCTTGCTTGTACCCTTCTGCCAACTCAGCATCTTGTGGTTTGTCCCACAAAAGAGCGCGACCTGCACGCTGATGCTTTTCAACATCAACATGTGTTTCTTTATAGTTTTCTAAAAACTTCGTAATGTCTGATTTATATTGGTCTGCCATGGTCTCACCTGCAAAATTGCATTTTGTTAAGCAGTTTAACCAACCTGAACCCGCCCTGCCCAAAGGAGGGCAGGATTTAGGTAAATTAATGCAAAATTTGACTTAAAAATAGTTTTGTACGTTCATTTTGTGGGTTATCAAAAAATGCGTCAGGCGTATTTTGCTCAATAATTTCACCTTGATCCATAAAGATCACGCGATTAGCAACTTTGCGCGCAAAACCCATTTCATGGGTAACACACAACATCGTCATACCTGTATCAACCGCTAGCTCAACCATTACATCAAGTACCTCTTTGACCATTTCAGGGTCAAGTGCTGAAGTTGGCTCGTCAAACAACATCACTTTCGGGTTCATACAAAGCGAACGGGCAATTGCAACACGTTGTTGCTGACCGCCCGATAGTTGACCTGGAAACTTATTTGCTTGCTCTGGTATGCGCACGCGCTCAAGGTACTTCATCGCTTCTTCTTCGGCCTCAGCTTTAGGTGTTTTAAGTACCCAGATAGGACCCAAAGTTAAGTTTTCTAAAACGGTCAAGTGTGGAAACAGATTGAAGTGCTGAAAAACCATACCCACTTCACGACGAATCGCTTCGACGTGTTTCACATCATTTGTGAGCTCAGTTCCATCAACAATTATGTTACCTTGCTGATGCTCTTCAAGGCGGTTAATACAACGAATCAACGTTGACTTACCTGAGCCAGATGGGCCACAAATAACAATTCTCTCTTTTGGTAATACCTCAAGGTTAATGTTTTTTAAAACATGAAACTTGCCGTACCACTTGTTGACATCAATCATTTGAATCATGGCTTCAGCCATAAAAATCTCCGTTCAATAAACGCCAAGGGCGTATAACTTAGCGTTTCTGCCCTACAGCCAAACGTTTTTCTAACGCTTGACTATATTTAGACATTGAAAAGCAAAAAATAAAATAAATTAATGAAATAAATATATAGACTTCAATACTGAACCCCTGCCACTTTGGATCAACTAACGAAGTCTTCGCTGCTAAGGTTAAGTCAAAAATACCAACGACTACAACTAATGAGGTGTCTTTAAATAGTGCTATAAAAATACCTACTAAAGGGGGTATGACAATTTTTAAAGCTTGCGGCAAAATAATGAGACGCATTTGTTGCCAATACCCTAAACCTAACGATTCAGCACCTTCAATCTGCCCCTTTGGAATGGCTTGCAAACCACCCCGAACGGTTTCAGCCACATATGCCGCCGAGAAAAGCGCCATCGCAATCAGTGCTCTTAGCAATTTATCAATAGTGATGCCTTCAGGTAAAAATAAAGGCAACATTAATGAGGCCATAAACAACAAGCTAATAAGCGGTACACCTCGAATCAATTCAATATAGACCACACACATCGATTTAATAGCTGGCATTTTTGACCGGCGACCTAAAGCCAGAAGGACCCCAAGCGGGAAAGCTAATATGTTGGCAAACGTCGCTAATAACAATGTGATTGGCAAGCCACCCCAATTTGTATTTTCAACATAAGTCAAACCAAAAATACCACCCCACATCAAAATTGCAGACGATGCCAAACCGAAACCCCAAACGAACAGAAGCTTAATATTCCAAAGCCGTCGCCAAGTACTTGCAATCAACATCAAGATAAATAAAGCTACTGCAAGGAATGGTCGCCATTGTTGCTCATAAGGGTACGTTCCAAATAGAATGAAACGATATTTTTCACCAATAAAAGCCCAACACGCACCGCCTGCGGCACGACACTCTTGAGCGTTGTCTGCTAAAAATGAAGCTCGGGTAAAGCCCCAATCGAACAAAGCAGGTATAGCTATTAACAGCAACCATACTGACAAGATAGTCAGAATAGAATTGCCGATTGAAGAAAAAAAACGCTCTCTTAACCAAACAATGGTGCTGCCAATTAAACCCAGATCTTGAGGTGTATGAAGTGTATTTTGCATATTCAACGCTCTACTAGCGCGATGCGCTTGTTATACCAGTTCATAAAGGCAGAAATTGATAAGCTAACGGTTAAAAATGCTGCCATAACCATCATAATGCCTTCGATTGCTTGACCTGTTTGACTGAGGGTCGTATTCACAACTGAAACAATGTCGGGGTAACCAATAGCAACTGCCAATGAACTATTCTTGGTGATATTCAAGTATTGACTGGTGATGGGGGGAATGATGACGCGTAGAGCTTGCGGTAAAACAATCAGTCGAAAAATCAATGGTCGGCGTAAACCGAGTGACCCTGCTGCTTCCCACTGCCCTTGGCTAACTGATTGAATACCAGATCGAACAACTTCTGCAATAAAAGCAGCCGTGTAAATAATTAAACCTATGAGTAATGCGCCAAATTCAGGGGTAATAGTGATACCGCCAACAAAGTTAAAGCCTTTGAATACTGGCATTTCTAAACCTAAACGGTCACCACT
>CALBMZ010000190.1 GCA_937896225.1 uncultured Alcaligenaceae bacterium
GTCAGTCTATCAACAAACGCATTCTCATTACCGTAATCGCTATTTTGTAAAAAGTAGCTCAACAGGAGAAAGACGATGACACATTGCCGCTTGGGTGATTTAGCCATCACCATTAATTGTGATGTACAAGAAAATCTCGGTCGATTTGTGCGCGTGATCGGCATAAAAGGTCTGAAGCCTTGGCGAGATAAAGGCGAGGTTTTCGTTTGGGAAGTTGAGGCCATTTCAGAAGCGAGCCCTTTGATTTATAAATATGATCAATGCCTGATTGAAGCACTTAGAGGCCCTGTGCCCGATATATTCTTGCGGCCCATACGTGGTGAGGGAAACGGTGCCGAAGAGGCTAACGACCTGGCTATTGAACAGACGAACGACCAGGTGCAAGACATCGACGATTTACAAGCAGCCGACCTTGTGTTGTCACAACTTTCTTTGCATGCTTAATAGGTGGAACATGAAAAGCCTGGTTCAACTGCTGCTTTGTTTGGTCTTGATGAGCCCTGCATATGGTTCTGAGGCAAAATGGTTTTTTGTAAGCCGCACAAAAAGCTTTGCTTCGTTCATAGACGTTGCCTTTAAACATAGGCAGGGAGATATCGTTTTAACTCGTGATGTTTACAATTATAAAGAACTCAAAACGACAGAAGATGGCTTACAAAAATACCGCTCAGTTTTAGGGTATGTGCTTTATGACTGCGAGTTGAATCGTTCAAGCATATTAAGCATGCGGTTTTATGCAGAAAACTTTGCCCGTGGTGATCAGGTCAAGTTTTATCATTTTAAGGAACCGGAATGGCAAGATATTAAAGAAAATAGCATTGAAGAAGGCGTATTTGAAGCGGCTTGCAATGAAGTTCGCGAAGCAGAAGTCTATTAGTATCATACAAATAAGAGGGGGCCAGAGACACTGCCTTTTTATACTGACTAAGTAGATTCAAGATTCACCCCAATCACCAATTGCAGCCATATCAATTTTATCTTTAGGGCAGATCGGTGGCCCGAAATGAATGAAGGCTTTAAGCATTGGCACGGTAAACCCGCACACTGAACATTTTGCTCGTGCACGAGGGCGGCGGTCGATAACTTTCTTGGGGACATACAGTTTGGCATGAGGATATGGGCCTAAAGTTATCGCAAGCTCTTTAAGTTTAATTTTTAACTCTGGGCCCGCCTCAGCGTTGCGCATCGGGCCCCTCATACCGAGCTTAAGTGCCATCTTTTTAAATTCAGGTCCGTGCTTGTTTCGACAGTCGTCTACAGCATGCACGAGTTCGTGCATGAGCGTGTCAAGTACCTCAACGCTGTCACTGAGAGCGGGTGATATAAAGATTTGATTGATTTGATCTGCTGAGGCTTTGGAACCCCAGCACTGACCAATATGCCCACGTTTAACGTCGGTGCTAGCAAAGCCGCAGGAAACATGGCATTTGGGCAGGGTATAGCCTTTGGTGTGAAAGAGTGGCGTGAGAGTCAAAATGGCTTGTTGAAGCCACTGCTCGCGCGTGACGGTTGGATGTGTTGTCATGGTGGTGGTCGCTTGTAGGTGAGCGTTATTCTTTTCTAATCTTGGGTGCTGCTATAGCACCTAGAAGATGCGTTCTAGAAGACTTTCTAGCGATCTCTATTTTGGCCTCAAGTTTTGGCAGGCACTTAGCCAGTTCGATAGGTATGGCCACACAAAAGCCATAAAAGACTGCAAAAGCTAAATCTTGTTCGTTTGTCATTAAGTGAACTTGTTTAGTGCATGCTGAGCAATGACGAATATCGTTACGATATGCTGTTGGGGCCAATTGACTCCACTCTGCTTCGCAGGGGCGCACAAAGTGGCAGTTCTTAATGGTGAGCTCTGTTTTTTTAGTAGTCATACATTTAAACTACAGAAAAACCCTAGCAAAAGTCAAATCGGCTTATATTATATTTATCTATCAAACGTAAGTTAACAATAGTTTTAATGCGCTCAGACTTGGCCGCATTCACCCCCCACTATCACCTTCCAGAATCTGCAAAAGGCACTCGCTCGCCCGCTCTGAGGTCACCATCACCGCATGCAAACGTGCCCGCGATAGAGCCACAAAGAGCTTGCGACGGTTGATTTGATCAAGTACCTCAAAATCAATTTCAGTGATGATGACTGCATCAGCCGCTTGGCCCTTGAAGCGTCTGAGTGATTCGACTAAGAGGCGTCCTTCAGAGTAAATAGGTTGGCTGTTTGCGGCATAACCAAGTGAGCGTTTTAAAGCGATACCGGCTAAGCCTTTAAGCTGCATGTCAGATAAAAAGACACTGTCTTGACTGCTTTTGTACGAGATCAGCGC
>CALBMZ010000191.1 GCA_937896225.1 uncultured Alcaligenaceae bacterium
GTGGAAAAAACCTTCCTGTAATGATTTCTGATGTGTTCATCTAACGCAAAAACGCCACTCGAAACAGCGCTTGCATTATTTTCGTTAGATTGGGGCATAGCCGCAATTACGATAACCCTTACTTTTTTTTCATCTAAATTTTTTATAATGTTTTCTTGCACATCTTTGGTGGTCACAATGCCAGGGTGCATCTCATTCCATTTAATCGGTATTGGGTTTTTTAATAAAAAATAGAGTGAGGCATCGTTAATGAATATTTTATCGTGCCGAGTATTGCCTACAAAAATATAGTCAGTCGGCTGATAATTTTTATTGATAAATTCAACGATCTCTATTTGATTTTTATCAGCTTTCATACAGGGCTGAGCGAGGTGATCGCGGGCACATACGAAGATAGCACTGTAATTTATATGACGATGATATGTCGTGACAAAGATCGAATAAATAAACAGCAACCCAATCAAGCCTAAAGAGGTGGCTCGGTATAGTCTGGGTGAAAATTGGGGTTTGATTGAAGCCAGTACAACGAGAAAGCTCAATGCAAAAATTATTGACGGGGCGGCATGCGGCATGTCTAGACGATTATGAGCCTGCAGGGTAAGCAATAAAGACATCACGGCAAGGGTATAAGTTGCGATTGAGATGCAAAACCCTTGATTCGCACGTGCAAACCATTTGTTGAAAATCCCCACCAAAATAATGATTGAAACCAGCCATGCTAACAACCACTGGCCCTTCGATGCACCAAAAAAATCTAACAAGCCGGGATAAGGCAACAGTCGATTTTCTCGCATTCCAGTTGCTGGAAACACGATCGCTTGCTGAATAAAATGGTTCCAACCGCTGTAGCTCAATAGCGTAAAAATAATGACTAGGGTTGTTGCTAGGAATGAAGCCAAAAAAAACAAAGTGTTCCGGGTGCTTGTGCTTTTTGTTGTGTCAGCATATTTTGAAAATAGGGTCATGATTAAAGCAAGCGATATGGACAAAAACAGATAGCCTGCAAAATCATGCCTAAACAACACAATACAGCCAGCAATCAACCCGCCTATTACTGACATTTTTTTGCTATTAAGATCAATTCCTTTGGTGAAAAAAGCGAGCGCTGTAAAGATAAGCGCTAAAGCGGGGGTTACAGAGTATGACGGATACAGCGCCGCAGATAACCAAAAAGAGGCGATAACAGTGGCCGTCAGGCTTAGCAAAATCGAGGCAAATTGCCTCAGAAGAATATAAAAACCACTTAGAATGAAAATTGTCCAACTGAGATTGACAAGGCGGGCGATCAATAGCGTTGGTTCAAAAAATTTAAACGCCATAGCAAGAGTTAGGGACGTGCCAGGTGGGTAAGCCGCCCAGTAGTCAAGATGAGGTGTGTCTCCTTGCAATATTCGAAGAGCATTGGTCAATGAAAACCCTTCGTCATAAATGCCTAGTGGCTTTATGAAAGTGTTTGTCACGGCAATTAATATCAGTGCAGCAGAAATCAATACATACAGTGATATAAAAATGTTGTTGCTGTATTTAATGTTTTCTCTTTCTTGCCACATGACTAACGCCTCACGACCAAACGTACTTCAGCCCAGCCCAGACAAACGCCATGCTCAGGTCTATATTCGATCGCTTTGACCCACTCACTTGACATGTTCGCCTTTATTGAGATTGAGAACGAGGTGGCAAGTGAGCGCACCATGCTGCTGATGACGATTAAGCTGGTTTTCATAAAGATAAGTCGAGTGTCAGAAAGTACGCAGCCAGTGTAATAGCCAGTATCATAAACAGGGTAACGAGGCTGCCCTTGTCTTGGATGGCATACACCACTGGATCGTCATGCATCTCACCTCGGGAAGTTTTTACCCAAAGGCGCGCCAACCAGTAAATCAACCCAATAGCTACCAGCCAAAGGAGCGCGGGCGTTTCATAGCGCCCCTGGGTTTCATGTTCGCTGATGAACAGCCCGAACATCACCACAGCAAAAAGTGCCGTCCCGACCCCCAGTGGCCACAGCATGACCAAGTCGGTCACTCGGTAACCCCGTCCGGGGGTAACTTTTGCGCCATTATTCCTTAGCCAAACCAGTTCGGCGCATCGCTTAACCAAGGCTAAGCTGAGGAATATGAAGACCGAGAAGGACAGAAGCCAAGAACTGGTCGTAATCTCTACAGCCGCAGAGCCTGCCAAGATACGCAGGGTATAAAGCATTGAGAGAATCAGCACATCGATCAGAACGTACTTCTTCAGTCCCCAGCTATAGGCGCTGGTCAGCACCAAGTAGAGTAAGAGTAATAAGAAAAAACTCGTTGGCAGCACACATGCCAGAACGAAGGCCAGAATCAGCGCACCCGCCGCAACGGCCAGTCCGTGCAAGATTGGCAACTGGGCGCTGGCGAAGGGACGAAATCGCTTTCGGGGGTGTGCCCGGTCACTGTCTATATCCCATACGTCGTTGACGATATAGGTAGCAGAGGCCACGAGCGAGAAGGCTAGGAAGGCCAGAGCCATAGCTGCTAGCTTATTGATGTCCATAAAAGAAAAAGCAGTGAGTAAGGGCACGAATAGGAGCAGGTTTTTTAGCCACTGGTGAACGCGCAAGGCGCGTAACCATACCGATATTCCGGCGTCATCACTGAAGAACTCACGCTCTATCGGTACGCTTTGTCTGACTGTTTCCGCTGTACGTTTAGACACGTTTACCAGCACCGCTGCTTGAGCAGCCTTCCAGATGGGTAGGTCGGCTTGGCTGTCACCCGCGTAGACAAAAGATGCGCCTACTTTCTCTTTGATGGCTTGCAGTTTTACCTTACCCTTGAGGTTGTGGCCCGTTTCAGTGGCCAAGACTTGGTCAAATAGACCTAGATGCTTAGCCACGCCATCAGCAATTGAATGGTGCGCGGCTGTCGCAAGAATTATCTGGCGACCCTTAGCTTTCTCTTGGCGTAAATAATCTATGAGAGGTTCGCAATAAGGTAGATGCTCGGCAGCTAAGCCGGCATGGGCCGCGATGGCATCTTTGAAACCATCTCGGCCTTTCATAAGCCAGAATGGCAAACGCCACACATTAAAAGGAGCTTGTTTTACCACCTTGATTAATGACTCCACGAGGGTGTCAGTGGACGTCAGCGTGCCATCTAAGTCTACGACTAGCGGTATTTGCTTTGCGTTGATCACCCACGCCCTCTAAGGTTTAAATTGAGCATTTAAGCATAAATGTTGGCTAAGGTGAGCCTGATGGCATGATTTCTTCTGAAGTGGCTAATGATGTCGCTATCGCAATGAAAGCCGTTCGCCCCGTGACGTTCCGCCGGGTGACGCAGAAAGCATGGGAAGCATTCCGTGCGAAGGGCTTGCACGTGACTGCCAATGAGGCTGATGCTTTTATAGCACGGCTCGAACAGGGCCACGACGTTGAGCTGCCTGAGTTCAAGCCAGAATCTGTCGTGGTTGACTTCACTTACATCACCGAAGGCAACCACATCACGATACCTGGAAAGATGTAAACCAACACTACCGCAAAAAGCATAATAAGAATAAAAGGCAAAACGCCTTTCGCAATGACCCCGAGTGGCGTTTTAGCGATAGCCTGAATAACAAATAGATTGAGTCCAACAGGCGGCGTGATAAGGGC
>CALBMZ010000192.1 GCA_937896225.1 uncultured Alcaligenaceae bacterium
CCGATATCAAACCAGGCGATTTATTATTTACGAGTGGTATTGGAGGGGCATACCCCCCAGGTTTGACGGTTGGTAGAATAGATACAGTTGATCGTGATGCAACCTCTGGCTTTGCACGTGCCATCGTAACCCCCGCTTCACATCCTGACCGATATCGACACTTCTTGATTTTACGAAACGTACCAAGTGCTGTACAAAATACTACCCCTACCGCTGCAAATCCAGTCAAAGTACCTTCTTCAGTTAAAACGACAAATGTACCGTTAACGAACCCCACAGGAGACGCCCGTGCGCGACGTTCGAACAATTAAACGCTTAGGTTCTCGCTCATACGACACCACTATTTCGCCCTCTTTAGCGGCAACAGCTCGTCGTACCAATGACCCCTTAACCATTGGAATTAATGGGCGTTGGGTTTGGGGTTCGATTGCGATTGCATTTTTAGTGTCACTTTTACCTTGGCGTACTTTACCTTTTTCGCCTGACTTGTTGCTATTAGTCATCGCTTTTTGGTGCGTGCATGACTCTCAACGTATTGGGTTACTCACCGCGTTCTGTTTGGGTTTGCTAATTGATGTTCAAAGCGTTGCCCCGCTTGGACAACATGCTTTAATGTACGTGTTGGTATGTTTTGGTGGTGTATTAATTAGTAGGCGCTTACAGCGTTTTGATTTGCTCAGGCAAGCACTGCACATGATGCCAATTTTTATTCTTGGGTTTTCAATCACCTTCATTGTTGTAGCAGCGCTCAAAGGTTTTTGGCCCGGGTGGGCTTGGGTAGGCGCTTCGTTCTTTACAGCTTTGCTTTGGGTGCCTTTTGGATGGTTGCTGCAAATGCCAGTTAATCGTCTTGCCAGCCAGTCTTTAGGTCAAGGGTAGGTCAGCTCTGATGAGAAGACCCCTAGGCGCTGATAAAGCCAATAACTCAAAATTTCGTATTAGAGTTTTGGTGGCCGGTTTATTTGTGATGATCTGCTTTAGTATCATTGTTGCCCGTCTTTGGGTGTTGCAGGTTGATCGGCATGATGGTTTAGTTCAACGTGCAGACAGTAATCGAACCGCTTTTGTACCCATTCCACCTCGTCGCGGTGATATCGTCGACCGTCACGGTGAAGTGCTTGCGCGTAATCAGCTAAATTACACCCTTGAGATCATGCCCGCACAAGTCAAGTCTATCGATCAAATGTTGACTGACCTATCTGAAGTGGTGAACTTATCTGAATATGAGCTTCGACGATTCAAGCGAAAGTTACAAGAATCTAGCCGCTACGCCCATGTTGTCCTTCGTAATAATTTAAATGATATAGAGGCTGCATGGTTTGCCTCTCAAGCGTTTAGGTTTCCTGGGGTCAACTTAAGGGGGCGTTGGGTGCGTGACTACCCGCAAGGGCAATCTGCTGCGCATATTGTTGGGTACATAGGCCGAATCTCTGAAAATGATCTCGTTAAACTAGAAAGCATGGGTCAAACCGGTAACTATCGTGGCACAGACGTGCTCGGAAAAAAAGGTGTTGAAAAAACTTATGAACAAACTTTGCATGGTCTGACAGGTTCGGAATCGATAGAGGTGACAGCCAAAGGCCGTGTGGTGCGCACATTAGAGCGCGACGACCCTAGTGCAGGTAAAGATTTGGTATTAACGATTGACATGCGTTTACAACGTATAGCTGAAGAAGCTTTTGAAGGTCAGCGTGGCGCATTGGTGGCGATTGACCCATCGAACGGTGAGATACTTGCCTCTGTGTCTCGACCTGCATTTGATCCCAACCTATTTGTTGACGGTATTGATGTGGAAAGTTGGCGCGAATTAAATGAGTCTAAAGATTTTCCGTTGATTAATCGACCGTTATATGGCACATACCCCATCGGGTCTACTTACAAGCCATTTGTAGCCTTGGCCGCACTTGAACTCAAAAAGCGCGGCGCAAAAGAAATCGTTTATGACCCAGGCTATTTCGAGCTTGGGCCTCAGCGTTACCGCAATTCGGGCTCAACGGCCTATGGTGCGGTAAATATGCATCGTGCCTTGGTCGTTTCGTCAGACACATATTTTTATTCTTTGGCTCCCCTGATACCGATTGATACATTACATGATTTTATGGCTCAGTTTGGTTTTGGGCAGTTAACCGATATCGATCTTGATGGGGAAAAATCGGGTGTATTGCCTTCAACTGAATGGAAGCGCAAGTCGTTCAGAAAGCGTGAAGATCAGTCGTGGTATCAAGGTGAAACAGTTTCAACTTTGGTTGGTCAAGGTTATAACTCGTTTACGTTATTGCAACTTGCCCAAGCCACGTCTGTACTCGCCAATTTAGGCGTGTTGCGTCAACCCCATATCGTACGTGCGATTAAAAATACGCGCACGGGTGAGGCCATACCGGTCAATGTTAAACCACCCAATATGCTGCCGCTTAAACCTGAAAATATAAAAGTGGTGCGCGATGCCATGATAGATGTGACCAAGATTGGTACAGCTCGGCGTGCATTTGAAGGCGTGACATATGACGTTGCAGGTAAAACAGGCACGGCTCAACTGTTTAGTTTGAAAGGTTCAAAATATAACGCTGATCAAGTTGACGAACGGTTGAGAGATCACTCGTTATTTATGGGTTATGCGCCCGCTCAAACCCCCAAGATTGCACTAGCTGTTTTGGTTGAAAATGCAGGGTGGGGTGGGGCGGTTGCTGCACCCATTGCTCGAAAGGTTTTTGATGCATGGTTATTGCCCAGTAAACCGACTCAAGCGGTAGAGATCGAGCCAGTCGTTCAAAAAAAGCAATGAACAATTTAATACAACTTATTAAATATGCTTTTAAGTCGATTGATTGGCAACTTATGGTGCTATTGGTGGCTTTGTCAGTAATGGGGCTGGTGGTTATGCATTCAGCCGTAGGGAGCACTTCATGGCGGTACGCCGATCAAGAAAAACATTTTTTATTGGCTTTAGTGGTGATGACACTCGTGGCTATGATGCCACCCCATATTATAGCTAAATGTGCACTTCCTTTTTATTTGATTGTGTTGGTGCTGTTGTTGGGCGTTGAGTTTTTTGGTGAAACCAGCAAGGGTGCGACGCGCTGGTTGCAGTTGGGTTTTATACGCATACAGCCGTCTGAAATGATGAAAATTGGCGTGCCTATGATGCTAGCTTGGTACTTTCAATTTAGAGATCGCCAAATCTTTTTTATCGACTATGTGGTTGCAACGATTGTCTTGCTGGTGCCCTTTGCGTTGATTGTTAAGCAACCTGATTTAGGCACCGCCTTGTTGGTCATGGCATCAGGTTTGTTCGTGATGTTTTTTGTAGGTTTATCATTTAAATTAATTGTGCCTGTCGTGGCTGTGGTTGTTGTTGGGCTCTTAAGTATTCTGTACTTTGAAGATATCTTGTGTTTACCTGAAACCGATTGGGTTGTGCTGCAAGACTATCAAAAAGGTCGCATCTGTACGTTGTTAGACCCGAGCAAAGATCCGCTTGGCAAAGGTTTTCACATCATTCAGTCTATGATTGCTGTCGGCGCTGGCGGCTTTTCTGGGCGGGGTTACATGAGTGGTACACAAGCGCAACTCGACTTCATTCCAGAACGCACCACTGACTTTATTTTTGCTGTGTTTGCTGAAGAGTTTGGTCTCTTCGGTGCTGTTACCCTATTGATTTTGTACACAGCAGTTATTTGGCGCGGTTTGGTTATTGCGTTACGAGCCGATTCGTTGTTTGGTCGGCTGCTTGTTGGTGCGCTCACAATGGAAGTTTTCGTCTATGTTTTTGTCAACATGGGCATGGTGCTAGGGTTACTTCCCGTCGTTGGTGTGCCATTACCTTTCTTCAGTTATGGCGGAACAGCACTTATTACGATGAGCGTGTCGTTTGGTATGTTGATGAGTATCTCAAAGCACCGAAAAGCTGAGCACCCGTACATAAACACCCGTACATAAACACCCGTACATAAGTAGCCTTAATTAAGCACACTTACTTAATCACAAATCGTTTGCCAATAAATTTTGTACCGGCGCAGGCATGCCAAACAAATGAAGCTGATCAGCCCTTACCCATCGCATGGTGTCGTTCGAGGCGCTCAAATCGAAACCATTTATATCGTTAATTTCAACTGACCAAGGTTGAATGTGCAAATGAAAATGCGTAAACGTATGACGAAAGGCAGCCATACTCAAAATAGTTGGGTTTAAAATGCCGTGTTTTGCGCACCATTGAATCACCATTAAGTCAGCTGATTGAGCGCTAACCTTTGACTCAACAGCAGAGTCAACACCAGAATCACTATCTGCAGCCATACCATCATTAACTTGACATTCAGGCAAGCTCCATAAACCACCCCATATCCCGTTACTGGGGCGTTTGTATAACAAGATGGCTTTTGCAGTGCTTGTTTTGTTTGTCTTATTGTCTGCCGCTTGGTTGGGTATTGAAGTGCTCACTATCAGCATCATGGTGCTGCGTTCAGGTTTGAGGCGAATGGCGCGAGGGCTAGGTAATTCTTGCGTTCGTTGCGTGAGGTGGGCGACGCAATCAGCCCTCAACGGACAACGATCGCAATTTGGATTGCGACGGGTGCAACATGTCGCACCAAGGTCCATCAAGCCTTGCGTAAAGCGAGCCATGGCATCAGGCTCGTTAATGGTGAGCGCTATGCTTGGTGTGGCTTCGTGCGCATGGCGCCAAAGCTGTTGTGTAACCAAACGTGAAGAGGGGTCACCTTCCACACTAAAAAAACGACAATAAACACGTTTAACGTTGCCGTCAAGAATGGGCGTACGTTGACCAAAACAAAATGCAGCAATGGCGGCAGCCGTTGAAGGCCCAATGCCCGGTAGGGTCTGCAACGCTTCGGCTTGAGTTGGAAATTCCCCGTTCCACAGAACGACTACCTGTTTAGCGCAGGCATGTAAGTTTCTAGCGCGAGCGTAATAACCCAGACCAGCCCAGTGCAAAAGAACATCTTCAATTGAAGCATTTGCCAATGAATCAACATCTGGAAACGAGTTTGTAAAACGGTTGAAATACCAAATGACTGTTGCGACCTGAGTTTGCTGCAACATGATTTCAGATAACCAAACCCGATAGGGATCTTGTGTGTTTTGCCATGGTAAATCATGGCGCCCGTACTGGCGTTGCCAAGAGATGATACGTTGTGCAAGGCTAGTTAAGGGTGCGTTCACAATAGGTATTTAACTTAACTTGACTTAAAACCGGGTGTTTCGGGTGACAGACCAACGTGCTGAAATGGCCCCTAAGGTTATGGCTGCAATTAAGCATAATAGTAAAACACCTGCACTGGGTAAGTTTAAAGAAAACTCGGTGCCGTATGATTTTGCAAGGCCGAGCAGTGCTTGGTTCAATGGGTTAAGTGCCCAAAGGCATAAACCCATTGACAGGCATGCGGCGATTCCACATGTCAACCCACCTTGATATAAAAATGGTCGGCGCACAAACCCTTCCGTTGCACCTACTAAGCGCGCCACCGCAATTTCTTCACGTTGAGATAAAGCTTGCATGCGAACAGTATTAAAAATAGCTGCTAAAACCACTAGCCCTACAACAAGGGTGATCAAGCCTAAGCCTATGCGACCAAAGCTCATCAATGCCTCGAGTCTTTGCACCCAAGCGCTGTCGAGTTGAACAAAGTCGACACCTGGCCAGTTTTGCCAGGTTTGCGAGAAACTTTCGGCTTGCGCAACAATTTGGTCGTTTGAAACTAAGCCCACAACAACAACATCAGGTAAGGGGTTGCCCTCTAATACGTTAAGCGCTTGCGCCCAGGCTGGATTTTGAGAAAGCTCTGATAAAGCTAAATCTTTACTGATGACTTTAACGGATGACACATTTGCATGATTTGCTTTCTGAATGCGTTGTGCAATGTCAGCAGCCATGTTTGGATTGGCGTTGGGCTTCATAAAAAGGGTCATTTCGGGTGTAATGGACACCTCACGCACCAAAGGCTGTACAGAAGTCAAAATAGATGCACCAATTAATGGCAAAGATAGTGCCAAGGCGATGACCAGAGTGTTAGCCAACCAAGAGAAAGGTTGTAAAACTAAGCGTCGCAATGTTACGTTCAATGCGTAGCGGTGTTGTCTGAGCCACTGTTTCATGCGGACCTCTGAACGGGAAAGTCACGAAACCGACCCGGCTCTATGACAAAAACACGCTGTGCATATTCAGCCATAAGCTCTTCATCGTGGGTGGCAACTAAGGTGGTGACGCCAACTTGGTTAAAGTCTTTAAAAACGTTCATTACTTTACGCGCGGTATCTCGGTCAAGGTTCGCTGTAGGTTCGTCAGCAATTAAAATAGCGGGGCGGTTAACAATCGCACGAGCAATGGCTAAGCGTTGCTGCTCGCCACCAGAGAGCTCGATGGGGTTAGCATTTTCTTTATGGCTTAAACCCACTTTATCGAGTGCTGCACGCGCTCTAGTACGGGCAGTCTCAGGCGCTTGCCCCACCACTGCCAAGGGTAGCAGCACGTTTTCAATTGCATTGCGATCGTAAAGCAGGTGCGTATTTTGCAAAATAACCCCGACAGAGCGACGCAAATAGGGTCTGGCGCGCGCACTTAAGTGTTTTAACAGTTGTCCGTTAACGGTAATTTGCCCTGCGTCGGGTGCTTCAAGCCCGGCTATGAGTTTTAAAAGCGTAGATTTACCTGCCCCGGATGGACCCGCAATAAAAACAAACTCACCTGTGGTAACAGTAAAAGACGCATTCGCTAGAATTGCGTGGTCAGTACTGAAAGATTTGGAGACGTTTTGAAAGTCAATCATGTGGGAAATTTATTAAAAGTTGTAACAGAATATTAACCTGACACGGTTGGCGTGAAAATTGCTAATTTAATAGAGGGATAACCCCCATACTTAACCACCCTCTGTAAGGCTACCATTCACACCTGTGCTTAAAAGCCCATTCGCATAGGGTTATTACGTCTAGCATGTTGTTCAACATTTGGAGAATTTCTTATGAAATCATTAAAGATAGCTGCCGTCGGTGCCGCTCTCTTCGCCGCAGGTTCGATGGCACACGCTGGTACCACCTTTGATGCGGTGATGAAAAAAGGTTTTGTGCAGTGTATTGTTAATACAGGCGTAGCCGGCTTTTCAGCCCCAGATAGTAAGGGTGTCTGGACAGGTCTTGATATTGATATGTGCCGTGCAATTGCTGCAACCATGTTTGGCGACGCCAGTAAATTTAAAGTAACTCCTGTCAGTGCAGCGCAACGTTTTACCACTTTGCAGTCGGGTGAAGGTGATGTGTTGACGCGTAATACAACTCAAACTTTAACTCGCGAAACTACACTTGGTTTGATGGGGGCTGGCGTTAATTTTTACGATAGCCAAGGCATCTTAGTCCGTAAAGATTTAAATGTAAAAAGCGCAAAAGAGCTTGATGGTGCAACCATTTGTGTGCAACCTGGAACGACAACTGAGTTGAACTTGGCTGATTGGTTCCGTGCCAACAGAATAACTTTCAAGCCAGTTGTAATTGAAAAGCAAGACGAACTTGTGTCGACCTTTGCTTCAGGTCGTTGCGACGCATTTACATCAGATAAGTCTCAGTTGGCTTCTGTTCGTAGTTCGTTCGAAACCCCTGCAAACTACGTGATTTTGCCTGAAAACTTTTCTAAAGAGCCTTTAGGCCCGATGACTCGCCAAGGTGACGAAGCATGGTTCAACGTTGTGCGTTGGTCGTTGTTTGCTATGCTCAATGCTGAAGAGCTTGGCGTAACGTCAAAGAATGTCGATGATATGCTCAAAAGTAATGACCCTAACGTGCAGCGTTTGTTGGGCACAACCTCAGGTATGGGAAAGAACTTGGGTGTCAGTGAGCAATGGGCATATAACATTATCAAGCAAATCGGTAACTATGGAGAAAGTTTTGATCGTAACGTTGGTGCAGGTAGCGCATTGAAACTTGATCGTGGCTTGAACGCGCAGTGGTATCAAGGCGGTATTATGTATGGCTGGCCCATTCGTTAAGTCTAAGAAGTATTTGTTCGTTGATTTTTAAGATGAGCAATATGGGCGAGGCACACCATGTCTCGCCCGTTTTTTATAATGCAGAAATAGATATTTTATGAAAGAAGAAAAACTTCAGACTGAAGTCAGGTTAGCGCCAAGGCCTAAACCTTGGAATGATCCTAAAGTTCGTTCCGTTATTTATCAGTTGCTTGCTATAGTTTGCGTTGGTTTTGCGATTTGGTATCTCGTTGCTAATACGCTTCACAACCTATCTTTACGAAACATTTCTACTGGATTTGAATTTTTGAGTCGTGAGGCTGGTTTTGCCATAGGCGAATCAGTCATTAAGTACGAGCCACACGATACTTATTTTCGCGCCATTTCTGTTGGGTTGCTCAACACAATGAGAGTGGCGGTTGTCGGTATTATTTTAGCAACAATCTTGGGCACGTTGATTGGTATTGCGCGCATGTCCACAAATTGGTTGGTTGCTAAACTTGCCAGCATCTATGTTGAAACGATGCGCAACATTCCTTTATTGTTGCAGCTGTTTTTTTGGTATGCAATCATTTCTCAGTCTATGCCAGGGCCTCGTAATGCTTATCACCCCATCACTGGCGTATTCATTTCAAATCGTGGTATCAGATTGCCTGCCCTTGATGGTGGTGCTTTAAATTGGGTGATCGCAAGCCTATTTCTAGCAATTGTAGCGATCGTTCTTTTGGCCAACTGGGCCAAAAAAAGACAAGAAAAAACAGGTAAAATTTTTCTGTTCGGTCGTTACGCTTTATTGATTTTTGTATTATTTCCAATATTTGCTTGGTTTATAAGTGGTGACCGTTTAGCTTTAGAAATGCCAGTATT
>CALBMZ010000193.1 GCA_937896225.1 uncultured Alcaligenaceae bacterium
GAGGTCAACCGCCTCGATTGGGCCTGATGCCGAGCACCACGACATGCAGTAGTGCGGCCACTTGAACTAACGAGTCGCGGCTGCTGCAAGCCTGAGCTTGCAGCCCACCGTCATTGCCCTGGACTAGCCGTGTATTGCCCGGCGCTTACCAGTTGCCTAGCTGACGGGGTGCCCCTAACGAGGGACACTGATAACGACGCCTTGTTGACCCTGAGTCACGCTAGGCGACAGCAAAGTGCCGCACTAAGGATATCAGGTCTTAATCTGGAACGAGTGCAGCACAGCTACACCCGTTCGTGAATTAATCAACCTGCCAAGTGTGACCACTACGCAGCAAGGCATTCATATCTGCTGGCGGTCTCGCTTCACGCACCTTAATGCGTTGAGCATAGACATCTTCAATATAACCGCTCACGTCGGCACAGAAGATCACACCCACTGGCTCAGGAAAATCTGGCCCATGCATACCGGCGAGCATCTGTGCCAGCACCTTATTCGACTCATCATGAACCAAAATGTCAGCCAGTGTGACGCCCTCTTCACCTAGGGTCACAACTTCGAGCTGCAGCAGGCTGGTGTTCAGGCGAATACCCTTGTCTAGCTCTTTACCGAACAACATGGGCTCACCGTTTTGTAGTACCACGCGGCTATCAGCGGCCGTTTTCTTGTTTTTCACTTGCTCAAAGATACCGTCGTTGTAGACCGGACAATTTTGCAAAATCTCGAGAAAAGACGCGCCTTTATGGCTGTGGGAACGCCCCAGCATTTCAGTCAGGTGCTTCATTTCCGTATCAATTGAGCGGGCAACAAATTGCGCACCAGCACCCAGTGCAAAACTGCAAGGGTCTAAAGGCCGATCCACCGAGCCATGGGGGGTCGACGGTGAACGGGTACCTACCTTCGAGGTCGGCGAGTACTGGCCCTTGGTCAGGCCATAAATTTCGTTATTAAACAATAAAATTTGTAGATCTACGTTGCGACGCAAAACATGCAACATATGGTTACCACCGATGCTCAGTCCATCACCATCGCCGGTGACAACCCACACATCTAACTCTGGGTTAGCGAGCTTGACGCCCGTGGCCAGTGACGGTGCTCGACCATGAATCGTATGGAAGCCATAGGTATTCATGT
>CALBMZ010000194.1 GCA_937896225.1 uncultured Alcaligenaceae bacterium
AGATATCTCAACACGACGTCAAATTGTCTTGAGAGCAGCTTCAGGGCATAAAACCTCATACAAAGACTAGACGCCTACTAAAGTGCTGTAGACGTCTATTTCTTTACGCATTCATTACTTTGCCGAAGCAACCTCTTTCTCAGCCAATTTCACTAAATCTGGGCCAATCATTTTGGTCCATTTTTCGTAAACACCTTTAGTGGCCTGAGCAAATTGAGCTGATTGCTCTGGGGTTAAGGTTGTAATTTGAACGCCCAAGTCAGCAATGGTTTTTTCTAAAGGCGCACGAGACATTATGGTTTCTTGTTGTCCTGCATCAATAGCAGCTTGGCGTACTATTTTTTGATCTTGGGGTGTCCATGACTTCCACACATCTTTGTTCACAACAAATATTAGGGGGTCATTCATATAATTCCACAGGGTTAAGTACTTCTGTGAAAGATTTTGCATTTTGGCGCCCAAAAATATGGGTAGCGGGTTTTCTTGACCATCAACTGCTCCGCTGGCAAGAGCCGGTTGGGCATCAGCCCAACTCATTTGCGTGGGGTTAGCGCCCAAAGCCGTAAAGGTGTCTATAAATAAAGGGGAACCCACCACACGAATTTTTAAGCCTTTGAGGTCATTAGGGGTAGACACCACTCGTTTTGAATTGCTTAGTTGCCTAAAGCCGTTATCACCCCAAGCTAAAGGTACAGCGCCTTGACGATCAATTGCTTCAAAAATCTTTTTACCAACTTCACCTTTTATCATGGCGTCGGTACCAGCATTAGTTGTCGTTAGAAACGGCAATGAAAACAAATTAAGCTCTTTAACTTGAGGCGACCAATTAATGGTTGACCCCACCGCCATATCAATAACACCTTGACGTAGAGCAGAAAACTCACGGGTTTGATCGCCCTGAACCAACGATACACCTGGGTAGAGTTTGATGTTGATGCGCCCGTCTGTTCTTTCTTTCACCAAGTTAGCCCAAATTTCGCCCCCCTTACCCCATGGGAAGGCTGTGCCAACAACCAACGACATTTTGTATTCTTCTTTGTAACCCTGCGCATTTGAAACCGCAGCAAAGGCTATTGTGCCGATTGCTAAAACGAGTTTTAAGTTATTTTTGAGAGCCATGTTTGTTCTGCCTTTGAAATTTTATTGTTAATTTAGTTAACACCGCTTAAACTTTTGCCGTTATTTAAAATGCTGGTGCTTGAACGTCAATACCCTAACCACTTAGGAAACCACGTCGCTATTTCTGGAAAAACAATGAGTAAGCCTAGAAGAATAAATGTAGCGAGTATTAACCATACCACCCATCGAATGGTATCTTCAATAGGTACCCCAGCTATTTTGCATGCCACCATTAAATTAACGGCTATAGGCGGGGTAAATTGGCCAATTGCCACCATAACGGTTAACAAAATGCCAAACCAAACTAAGTTCCATTCAAAAAACAAAGCAATCGGCATCAGTAACGGTACAAAAATCAAAAAGATAGAAATACCATCTAAAAACATACCCACAAAAATAAGTAAAATAATCAACATCACAATGATGCCGTACTCACCAAAACCCGAATGCACAATAGCTTGAGTAATGGGGTCAATGATGCCAAGCGTTGATAACGAATACGCAAAAATACCGGCCAAGGCAACCACCATCAATATGATGGCCGACAACTCACCCGCATCGCGCAAAATGTAATAAAGATCACGAAAGGTAATGGTGCGATAGATGACCATACCGACAAATAAGCCATAAAAAACGGCAACCACAGCAGCTTCAGTGGGGGTAAAAACACCTGCCCGCATACCCCCTAAAATCAGTACAGGTGCGGCCAAACCCCATGAGGCATCTAAAAGGCTTGTCCAAAATTTAGGTTTGGGTAAGGTAGTTTCCGCAGCACCTAATTTATGTTTACGAGACAAAAAATAAGCGGGAATCATAAGCGCCAAACCAAATAACAAGCCTGGAAATAAGCCTGCTGCAAACATTGCCGGTACAGACGCGCTGGGCACCAAAATTGAATACACAATTAAAGCAATGGAAGGCGGCACCAAAATATCAATGGCAGCTGATGCACCGATGACACTCGCTGAAAATGCTGCGGGGTAACCTGCACGGGTCATCGCTACAATCATGACGCCACCAACCGCCGCTGCCGTAGCAGGGCCTGAACCCGAAATACCACCAAGCAACATGGCAACTAGAATCGCCACGACAGGCAACACACCTGTACCACGGCCCAACATGGCAATGGCTAAGTTAACCAATCGACTGGCCACACCCGAGCGCTCAAATATCGTGCCCACTAATACAAACATGGGTAAAGCTAACAAAGGGTACTTGCCCAAACTCGCGTAGAAATTTTGAGGCACAGCTAACAGACCAAACCACATCGTATCGGTATTAGCCAAAGCAATGGATACCGTCGCGGCGATACCCATAGCCACACCTATAGGTACGCTTATAACCATTAAGAGCAGAAAAGTACCAAACAAAATCAGGGCAATCATGTTTGCTTTCTCAATCGCAACCAAACCCCAAAAAGCCGCAAGGCAATGACCAGTGAAAGAGCAGGCAACCAGATTGAATACCACCATTGCGGCAAGCCAATACCGGGCGAAACTTCACCATAGCGGTAATCGTCCCACACCAGCCTAGCACTTAAGACTGCCAAACAAACAAATAACGCTATACACAACAACGCAGATAACTGAGCAAAAAAACGTTGCTTGTTATTTGTAAGTCGCCCGACAAAAAATTCAATCCGTATATGTGCATGACGAACAAAAGCGGCAGACCCTGCAATGAGCGCTAATACAATCATCAAAAAAACAGATATCTCTTCTGTCCAAGCGAATGACTGATCAGTAAAGTAACGCACTAATACGTTAGCGAATGTAATCAAAGCCAACAACGCCATCACGATCACCGTGAGCCACTCTTCAAAGGCAAGCGGTACACGCAGTTTTAAAATCGTTTCAGTATGGTTATTGTTGTTTTGCATACGGAATGATCGGGAAGTTTAAACTTATTGTATGGTTTTACATCATAACGCTATGACAAACGATACGCTACCAACAAGCTTTTGCACAAATAAATTTCAATGACTGTAGAGTTAAATCGTTGCATCGTTAAATTATTGCAAATAAAGCGTAAACTTTACATCATAAATAGTTAAACCCTTAGCTGTATTGAAAGAGGTTCTAGATGTCTAGCCTACCCAGCACACAGTATTCGCTCGCACAACAATCTATGATTGATTTGTTTAAAAAACACGTTAATGCTGAGTTGGCAGGTGATCTAGACACGACAATGGCGACCATGATCGACACACCGCATTTGCACAATATACCGAGCATGGTGGGTGGCTATGGGTATGATGGGGTGAAATCTTTTTATGCCAATCACCTGATCGGCAAGTTTTTTCCGCCAGATATCAATATGCAACCGGTTTCAATGACCGTTGGTGAAAGCCAAATCGTTGAAGAGCTTATTATTAGTTTCACCCATACTCAATCGATCGATTGGATGCTTCCTGGTTTAGCCCCAACAGGTAAAAAAGTTGAGGTAGCCTTTGTTGTGATTGTAGGTTTCAAAGAAGGCAAAGTGTCGCATGAACACATTTACTGGGACCAAGCCTGTGTATTGGTGCAACTGGGGCTTCTTGACCCCACTGGCTTGCCGATTAGTGGCAATGAAAGTGCAAGGCGACTAGCTGAGCCCAGTCTGCCGTCTCGGGTTCTTTGATGAAACAAAGTACATCATAAAGAACACCAGAAAGTAAGTAAAGAAATGGGGCAAAATGGTGTAGGCTAAGCCTAAAACCAGGTAAAAACTTAACAAGATAAAAGGTTCAGGTCGTTGCCAAGACTGTTTTAACTTGAAGCCTGTTGCCAACCATAAGAGATAAATCAAAAATAGAACAGTCCAGATCACCCCATTTTTTAATATGCTATCAATATACATATTGTGTGGGTCACCTGAAGGGTAACCCAAGCTTTGAAATTTTTCACGATCGACGGCGTTCATGGGCATGTCTTGAAAAAACTCTATTTGCGTGGGCCCGTAGCTTTTACCTCCTGCTCCAAAAAGAAAAGTTGAAGGTTCATTTTTCATGAAAAAAACAGCATGATTAAAGCCGACTTTCCATAGGTTTAATCTTACCCAATAGTCGTCATTTGAAACATCAGTAATGCTTTGAACTCTATTGATTAAACTATCTGTATGGTCTTTAAAAATGGTGACTGAAAACATAATTGCTATGACGCTCGCTAACATGGCGTTAATAACCATTCGTTTAGAAAGCTTCAGAGTCAACACATACAACAAAATCGCGACTACACACGCCACAAACGGTATGCGGCCACCCGCCCAGATCAGCTGAAATATAGACATACATAATGTCGCAAACAAAAATAATTTTGCTCTTAAGGAAGGCACTGAATTTAAAAAAACGTCTTTTATAGACAGCAACAAAAAAATAAGAAATAGGCCTAAAAGAGCGTCCCAAGTACCTTGAGGCCATGTGCCCTCTACGCGCGCGATGACACCCATCAGTTGCCAGTTTTTAAATATTGTTAGAAGCGACGCAACCCAGAACCCAGCAACAAGCCCATAAAATGCGATTTTTTTATTTTTTTTATTATTAAAGGCTATCAGTAAAAACCCCACTGTTAACAAAAATAAGGTTTTACGGACCGTCCACAACAGGTCTTCAGTCTGTTGCATAGCAATGAGCGACGCAGTTGTGCCCACAACAAACATTACCAAACTTATAACAGTAATATTGGAGCCAAAATATTTTTGTCTGTAATCTTGACTTCTAAATATACCGATACAGGTATAAACAATGATCAGTGCCGATGACACGTAGATGCCGGGCTTCCACATAAAAATTGAAACAGCGAACAAAACAACCAGAAAGCTTTCTACCTGTTCAGCAAGCGTAGTGGTTTGTTGCTTCATTTAGCACCATTTAGAATTAATTGCAGAAACTAAAACAAACTCAAAAAAAAACAATTTTAGCCGCCCACACAGTTTACCCCTGCTACTTACAGCGTAACTTGGCATGTTTAACCAGCAATAAGCACTTGAATCAGTGACCTAATAAATACAAGACGTTACTTTGCAAGCCTACAAGTCTCATGGCTACTCACACTTAATGTGTGGGGAAACGTGAGCAAGCTCAAAGGATACGATAGTGAAGACTGAACTCACAGACCATTACGTTAAAAGTTTAGTACAGCCTGGTCGATACACTGACACGGTAACTTGGTTGAATCTATGGTTAAGGAAACAGCGCATTTGAAGTTAGTTATTTTGGGTCGGCGTGGCGAGTCAGCAGACTTGTTACACGCCAAAACCATACCGGCTTTGCTGTTACGCTAGCAAATCAATTCACTATACAACTAAGCTTATAATGCTTTTGGAGTTAGGCATGCTTGTTTAGACTGTTAAGCTAATGATGCAATTATGTTGTCATCAGACGCAAGCGCTTATAAGTGACTGCACAAATTTGAGAGTTTTCTGCCATGAATGTTAAAGTCATTAGCTGTTGGTCCCAGTTTCTACAAGAAACAACTCAATACGACCAGTGGGCGTTTCGAGGTCAGCCATTTGCCAATCTACCCTTACTCAGTTCGCTTGCAAGGCGTTTAAATCAACTTGATGGGCCAAAAGAAAACTGGCCTATGCGCGAGCAGCGCACGATTCGAGTTTTTAAGCGTAAAGCCCACGTGCACATACAAGACCAAAGCGCTTTAAGTAATACGTTTCGTTGTATGGCGATCATGCAACACCACGGTGCTGCGACCCGCCTTCTAGATTTTACCAAGTCCCCTTTTGTAGCGGCTTTTTTTGCGCTCGAGTCAGCTCTTGATGATGTGGTGGTCTACGCATTGAATACACCAGCGCTGTGGCGTCGTAACCCCGCGTTCGATCTAACGCTCACGCGATCAGCCATTAACCCGCGAAACGAAGAAAATCTCGAAAAATATTTTTTAAGTAATCAGTACCCCATTATTTGGTTCGGTGAGCCTGATGAAATGGACAGTCGTCTTGTGGCGCAGTCAGGCTTGTTTGTTGTGCCTGGGCAGCTGCACTTAACAATTGATGAATTGCTAGATCAATACAAAACAGACAATGAACCTTTGCTGGTGCAACTGATTTTGCGCAAGCAAATGAGAGGCGAGGCGATGCGCGAACTCTATCGTATGAATATCACGCATGCTTCACTTTGGCCTGATCTCGATGGCCTTGCAACCTCGATGAATCAAGAGCTTGAGATTGTTTGGCAACCCCTGTTGCAGGCTACCAATGAAAAGAAGCAAAAAGGCTAATTCTGCGCCAATTTAGTGCAAGCAAAGCTTTAAATTGAGGCGTCAGCGTCTACATAGTAATTTCCCTAACTATATAAAGAGATTGAAAAAATATGTTGTTATTTCAATAATAACAATCTAATGTAGTGAGTGTTCACTACATTTATAGAAAATATAGTTGAAATAAATTGATCATTTATTACTTTTTAGAGGAATAGAAATCATGAATGTCAAACGATATTTGGGCGTTTTTTCAGTTGCACTTTTGGTTGGTTTGTTGCAGACTCCGGCCGCTCTAGCTTCCGGCCCCTACAACATCACGCTTGCTGGCGGCTCTGTGGGTGGCGCATGGAGCGCAATCGGAACGGCCGTTGGCGAAACGATTAAGAAAAATTACCCTGGTTCAGCCTTTACCTACGAGCCAGGTCGCGAAACAAGCAATTTGTTGCTGACATCAACGGGTAAAGTGCAATTGGGCATTGCCCACGCACAGATGGCTTTCATAGCAGAGAAAGGCCTTGCCCCTTTCAAAGCGCCATTGACTAATATTGCTGC
Source organism: uncultured Alcaligenaceae bacterium (assembly GCA_937896225.1). Classification (GTDB taxonomy): domain Bacteria; phylum Pseudomonadota; class Gammaproteobacteria; order Burkholderiales; family Burkholderiaceae_B; genus Algicoccus. The sequence continues at coordinate 6,867 of CALBMZ010000194.1, forward strand.
CATTGCCATGATTGATCCACAGGCAGCCGTGCAAATTGTGGCAACGCAAAGCTCTGGCATTACAGATCTGGCGCAGATAAAAGCAAAAAAAATGTCAGTTCGGGTTTCACTGAACCAGCGTGGTACGCTCATGGCGATGACCGGAGAAGCAGTTCTAGCGGCTTATGGCATTTCGGCCAAAGACATTGAGAGCTGGGGTGGTCGCATCACTTATGGTTCTTACAACCAAGGTCTTGATCTGATTAAAAATGGTCAAGCTGATCTGATTATCAACATGTTGGCTTTCCCGTCTAATCAAGTTAAAAATGCGGCACGCGATACAAAGTTAAACCTACTTGGCTTGAGCAAAGATGCTATTGGCAAACTCAATGCTGAGCTACGTACTGCTAGCATCGATATTCCTGCCAACACCTATGACTTTCAGCCGAATCAAGTCAATACCATTCGCGGTAGTGTGATTCTTGTAGCCTCAACTGCCATGTCAAATCAAGAAGCGGGCGATATTGTGCGTGCCATGCTCACTAACTTTGATTTCCTACAAAAGGCTCACGCTACGCTTGGCCGCCTAAACCAACAAATATTGACCCAAACATCACCAATTTCATTGCACCCTGGTGCGCTGTCAGCTTATAAAGCAGCAGGTATTATGAAGTAACGTTTTGTTCTAAACAGTAGTGACCATTTGATATTTTTTGTTGGGCTTTAGGCTGGCAAGGATAAGTCTTTTATGTCTGTTTTTAAATTCTTCAAGCACATTGGTCCGGGGCAGTCACGGCAGCTCGGACCAATCGCCAACACTTTCAGTAGAGTAATCAGTTTATCAACAGCCTTCTTGTTTATAGCCGTGGCTGCGGGTGTCTATGTTGAACAATACATTGCGTTATATTTGTTCTTGGCAGCGGTGCTTAGCCTTGCTTTTATCCATCAAACGGGCAATTACTTTCGACCTCGGCAAATGACGCTCTTTTCAAGTGCACTCACAGCACTCAGTTTGCTTTGTTGTGGCTACATGGTCTATTCATTTGAGCGATTAAGTCAGCGCTTGCCAACACTTGATCCCCTAACCAATATAGATATCGGGGTGTCGATACTTTTGATTCTCTTGGTGCTTGAGGCGACACGCCGTTGCATCGGTATGACACTGGTCATTTTAGTGTCGTTATTTTTAGCCTACGGCTTTTTGGGTGACAAAATTAGTGGCCCATTTGCACATCGTGGCATGAGTTTGCCCGAAATGATCGATCACTTGATTTTTACGCCAAATGGGTTGTTTGGTCCAGCGCTTGAGGTCGCAGCATTTCTTGTCTTTATCTTTGTCATGTTTGGTGCCCTATTTGACAAGTTTGGTGGGGGTGACTTTTTTTATAAATTCGCCAATGGTCTAGTTGGTAGAAAGGTGGGAGGGACAGCTAAAGTGGCAGTTGTTGCTTCGGCGCTGTATGGCTCTGTATCAGGTTCACCTACCGCTGATGTTGTCACCACGGGGTCGTTCACCATACCTTTGATGGCAAAGTCAGGTTATACAAAAACAAGAGCAGCAGCTGTTGAAGCGGCTGCCTCAACGGGTGGCTCGATATTGCCACCCGTGATGGGGTCTGCTGCCTTTCTAATGAGTGACTTCACTGGTATTGCTTACAGCAGTATTGTAGTCGCCGCGATTTTGCCAGCCTTCTTTTATTATTTCTGTGTGTACCATTCAGTGCATAACCATGCGGCTAAACATCATCTCATGCCAGCGGACGATCTAGAAATAGAGCCGTTGTCTTCAGTATTACGTCATTATTGGCCGTATCTCATTCCATTGATTACGATTGCTTGGGCGGTGTTAGCATTAAATCGCCCTGGTTTTGCAGGTGCACTGGCATGCTTGTCGATTGTACCGTTGATGTTCTGGAAATCGCGCCCACTTAAGTCACTTCCTAAACAATTAAGCGAAGGTTTGAGTGAGGGTGTAGAGCGTATTGTTACAGTGGGTGTGGCTTGTGCAGTGGCAGGTCTAGTGATCGGAACATTATCGATGACCGACCTAACCGGTAAGATCAGTTCTGTCATGTTTACGCTAGCCAGTGGTAGTTATTTTCTGACCGTTATCACAGCAGTACTAGTCATTGTTATCTTGGGTATGGGTATGCCGGTGCCAGCAGTTTACGCACTTTCTGCTGTGTTGGCTGCGCCTGCGCTACTGGCATTGGGTGCAGACTTATTAGCCGCTCACTTGTTTATTGTTTATTTTGCAGCCATGTCTGCCATCACACCTCCGGTTGCAGTGGCTGCTTTTGCAGCCGCATCCATATCTGGTTCAAACCCAATGACTATCGCCTTACTGGCTTGTCGTATTGGCATGGTGGCATTCATTATTCCACTGCTTTTCCTTCAAACGCCAGCGCTTTTGTTAAACGATAGCTATATAGAGATTGCCATAACAATTTTGATTACGGGTATTGCTTGCTATGCGTTGGCGGGTGTCAATGAGGGTTACATGAATGGTGCGTTAAGCAGATCTAAACTGATTTTGCTTGCGATTGGAATTGTGTTGTCGCTGGCTGGCTCTGGTTGGATCGTACTAACGGGTTGCGTGCTTTTGGTCGCAGTCATTATCCAGCAAAAAATGTCTAACCCTATTCAAACCTCTTTAAATCAACTCTCGAATAAAGGAACCTAGCAATGTATGATGTATTTCAGGCCGATAGGCTTATAGATGTCTGGCTTCATGAAGACATCGGTTCGTGTGACCTGACTGCGCAGCTCATGATCGACGAAAACGCAACCAGTACCTTTCATATGCTTGCACGTGAACCCATGTTTATCGCGGGTATTAATGTGGCAGAGAGGGTATTTACACGTTATGACTCTCGGTTGAAAGTACAAACTTTCTTCAAAGACGGGCAACACGCCAACAAAGGCGATAAGCTTTTGACTGTTTCAGGGCCGGCGCGTAGCATTCTGACTGGCGAACGATCTGCCTTGAATATTCTTCAGCGACTATGTGGAATAGCAACAGAAACCGCACGTTATGCTCAAGAAATCGAAGGCACCACTGCACGTTTACTTGACACGCGTAAGACAACACCTGGTCTGCGTATGCTGGAAAAGCATGCTGTGACCTGTGGTGGAGGCCTCAATCACCGGCTTGGCCTAGACAACGGGGTCATGCTTAAAGACAACCACATTGCTATTGCAGGAGGCATTGAGAAAGCAGTTGAGCGTGTTAGAAAGCACTTGCCAGTTCTTACTAAAATCGAAGTCGAATGTGATCGACTTGATCAGGTTGCACAAGCGCTTGCAGCTGGTGCTGATGTCATCATGCTTGACAACATGTCACTAGAAGATATGCGAACTGCCGTCAAAACCATCAATGGTGCGGCAAAAGTAGAAGCCTCAGGTGGCATTAGTATCGCGACCATTCGTCAAGTCGCGCTAACAGGCGTTGACTATATTTCTACCAGCAAAATCACACAGGCTGCTCCTGCAGTTGACATTGGTCTAGATGAATAGTTTCTGAAAATGAAGCCAGGTTTATTTTTTTATGTGGTTGGCCCCAGCGGAGCAGGTAAAGATAGCTTAATTGATGGTGCGCGCCAGCAATTGCCTGCAGAGACGTTTGTGTTCGCCATGCGAGTGATTACAAGGGCACCGGGTAAGCCAGGCGAAGACTACGACAGCTGTACGGAAGAAGAATTTCATCAGCGTAAGGCGCAAGGTGAGTTCTTAATCACTTGGGGCGCGCACGGTCTTTTTTACGGTTTACCCAAGAGCCTGTTGGTCATACAACAGGGTGGTCAGCACATCATTGCAAATGGCTCAAGAGGAGTTGCTGAGCATATCAAGGCCTTGGTCCCTGGTCTGGTGTTTATCGAAATCACTGCACCCTTAGAGTTGTTGGCCAAACGTATTGCACAGAGAGGACGCGAAACTGTGCAAGAGATTAGTCTGCGGCTGTCGCGCCAAGTTAGTGCTTTGCCTGCTGAGGTAAGCACTTACCGTATTCATAACGACCAGTCAGTTGATGTGGGAATTGAACGTTTTGTGAGTACTCTTTTTCATTCAACAGCACTTTCATCACCTGAAGATAAACCACGCCACAAAAAATTAAGTGGAAACAGTCTGAACGCATCTGAGATGAGTGTTGCTTTAAATCAAATTAATTCAGGACAACTCACACAGACACAGGTCAACGCATTTCTAATCGAGTGTTGCAATCGACTTAGCGACGATGAGCTTGTCTATGTTGCAAAAGCCCGTGCGCAGTTGATGCCTCGAATGGAATGGCCTGTGCCCATTGTGGTTGATAAGCACTCCTTGGGTGGAACCCCAGGCAGTCGAGTGACGATGATCGTGATCCCGATTGTGGCCGAACATGGTTTACTTATTCCTAAAACATCATCGCGTGCAATCACGTCAGCAGCGGGAACAGCAGACGCTATGGAAGTGTTGACCAAAGTTGACCTCAATCCTGAAGAGGTTAAGAACGTGACTTTGGCAGTCAACGGGTGCATCGCTTGGAATGGCAAGCTGAATCATTCGCTACTTGATGAAGCCATGAACGCCATAACTCGGCCACTGGCTCTAGATACGCGACGCTGGTCAGTCGCTTCAATTCTTTCAAAAAAATACTCAGCAGGTGCTACGCATGTTGTGATCGACATACCTTACTCACCGACCGGCAAAGTCAAAACGATTGAAGATGCCAACGAGTTGGGGCAGTTGTTTGAGCGAATTGGCGACTTGCTCGGTTTGACAGTTAAAGCATTCCCGACGCTAGGTGACACACCGATTGGTCGAGGGATTGGGCCTGGGCTCGAGGCGCGTGATGTTCAAATGGTTCTGTCTGGAGACCTGCAAGCACCGACAGACTTGCGCGAGAAAGCACTCTTTTTTGCAGGGCATATATTGGCGTTTGATCCTGCAGTAGGAAGTTATGAAGCGGGTCGCGTGCGCGCACAAGCGCTACTTGATTCAGGTCAGGCGTATGATCGAATGCAGCGTATTATTGAGTCTCAAGGGCGATCAGTACTATTAGATTGGTCAACATCACACCAAGTTAGTGTGTACAGTCGTTTGAGTGGAGTGGTTACCGCAATTGATGGGCAACTTATCTCAGGCATTGCACGCCAAGCCGGGGCGCCATCAGACAAGACGGCTGGTGTTTATTTGCAAGCGAGTATTGGCGATCGTATATGCCAGGGCGATGTGTTGTTCGATGTTTATGGTGCAGATGTGAACGCCGTACAACAAGCGGTTGAGACGGCGAATCATCAACATAGCATTTTAATTCGTTAACGCTGACCGTCATGCACATACACATTTTCTTTGGTCAAGCCACCTAGGCGTGAATGTATTGCACAGGAACCAGCAAGCGATAACCTGGAAAGCTATCCATAAACTGGACCTAGTCAAAATACTAGACATTTGCAAACTCTAATCTTGGGTTGTGCAGGCGTTCTAATTCAACTGGCGTGACCCAGCCGTTAGCCAGGTGCCTGCCTACCCGGTTGTTATATATTTTAATTAATTCAAAGATGAGATGACGCATCTGAATTTTACTTTTCAGTGTTTGGCTATGAACGTTTCGCTTCTTAAATGTAGCAAATAAGCTCTTTGCTACCGCGTTATACCAACAACTTACTTTTCGACTCATATTGTCCGCAAGCCCTGACTTTCTCGCTTACTGACGCCAAGATTGGAATTTCTTCAATACCTTGACTGACACCGCATAGTGAATGCCCCGAACGATCATACAAGCATAAACCACTAACATACCCATGGCAGCGGCAGCGGAGGTGAACCCTGTTTCATCAATGTGAATAACCGCGATCGATGCCAACATCGTATCTGCCGTATAGAGAAAAATAACAGTCGAAATCGTGGTCATCGCGCGCAAAAAGAGATAGAGCCAAATATCCAAAATCGCTGCAGCGCAAGCCGGAACTGTTACCTTAATAAACGTGCGCCAGATGGGGGTGCTCAGTGACTGGCTGACGAGCTCTACTTCCTTGCTCAACCCTTTTAAAGCGGTCAGCGCTGTTAAGTGGGGCACCGTGTAAAGATGGGTGACCGTACTGATAACCAATATAGACATCGTGCCGTATAGAAAACCCAAAGGGTTAGCTGGGTTGTTCACAAAAAGCAGATAAGCCAACCCTAAAACAAGCCCTGGAATGGCCATAGGCAGTAGCATCGATAGCTGAAGACACTTGCGTAAAAGCGTGTCACATCTTGTTTTTTCAATAAGCGTAGCACCCAAAAAGACAACAATCGTACCACCTGTCGCAGCCAATAAAGACATGCGAATCGAATTCCAAAAATTGATCCATCCCACACCCTGCATGTTGAAAATATAATTTGAAAACGTCAAATTAAGGTTGTAAGGCCAAAATTTAATAAGCGCTGCAAACTGCGCCATACCCAGCACCAACAGCAACATTGACAGAATGAGCGCGCAAAAAAGGAAGTAAAGCGAATCGCGTTTTACGCTTGCAGTGGGTATCAGGGGTAGTGAACGACCCGTCATTTGAAGCGCCTGTTTACCTGCGGCGATTCTTTCTAAGACAAACACAATGATCGCTGGAAGCAGAAGCACCACTGAAATGACTGCACCCATTTCAAAATTCTGTTGCCCCACAACCTCTTTATAGATGTCTGTCGCAAGCAAATTCAAATCGCCTCCGATAACCTTTGGAATGCCAAAGTCGGTAAATACCATGACGAACACAGCTAAAAAAGCGGTGATCAAACCATAGCGACAAGCAGGCCAAGTAACCGTTAAAAATGTTTTCCATGTGTTTGCATGAAGAACCTCTGCCGCTTGATAAAGGCGACGATCTGCATTTAACAGTGACACCATAATTATCAGAACGGCATGTGGGAAAGTCCATAAAACAAATGCTGTGATGACACCGATAGACCCATAAATCGGAGCACCAAACAATACTTCTTTAAAAATGCCCTGGTTTCCAAAAAGGTAGATTAGAGCGATTGCTTTTAGAAGCCCTGGGATCAGAAGCGGAAGGAAAATGCCTGCTTTGAAGAGCCCTTTCCACCGCATGCAAGTTCGACTTAAGCCATAAGCGTAGAGAAAGGCAATCGGAATGACGATTGCAGCCGATGCAAGTGCAATTAAAAAACTGTTACTAAATGAGTCAAAAAGAGCTGGGGAGCTAAAGTATTTCTGATAATTGCTCAGCCCAATGAAAACCCCTTTGCCATCTTGTGCACTACGTGCAAGCAACATTGCCATCGGAATAAAGATGGCTAATAAAATAGCAGCCCCATAAAAATAGAGTAGGCTAGATGCGATCCAGTCATTTGACTCGCGAGGGGGACCCACAACCCGTGGGTGACGTGAAGTGGTTGCGCTCATTCTAGTGACCGAATGTCATGAGCGGCGGCCTTAAGCCAGAGGCGCGAACCCACAAGCATGGCGTTTTGATCGAATGATTTTTGAGGCACATCTGATATGACTTTCTGACCCTGATCAAGATCTAAATGCAGCCGAACAAATGGGCCTAAGAACTCGACCTTACGCACAGTACCTTGAGAAAAACTGGTGGGCTCTTCTATCAGCGAGACTGACATATCTTCAGGCCGAATCAGCAAAGTAACGATCTGGCCTGGCGTAGCGTTTGGTTTGGCGCAGTCAATTTCAAAACCTTTTGCTTGGAAACGCATGCCACTTAAATGCTGTGCTGAAAAAAGATTGCTGACACCTATAAAGTCTGCAACAAACGAACTAGCTGGCTCGTTGTAGATTTGCCAGGGCGTTCCAATTTGTTCAATCTTGCCGTGATTCATTAGAATGATTCGATCAGCTAGGCTTTGCGCCTCCTCTTGATCATGTGTCACCATGATGGTCGTAATACCCAATCGCGACTGTAAGTCTCGCAATTCACCACGAAGACGAGAACGAACCTGCGCATCTAAAGCAGATAGGGGTTCATCTAGCAGCAAAAGTGATGGCGAAACGGCTAACGCACGAGCCAATGCCACCCGTTGTTGCTGACCGCCTGACAACTGACTTGGGAACTTTTGTTCATGCCCGTCCAGTGTAAGAAGAGCCACCAATTCAGCTGAAATTCGAGCGATATCAGCAGCAGATTTTTTTTGATTTTCAAGGCCGAAACGTATATTTTCAGCCACTGTTAAATTCGGAAACAACGCGTAAGACTGAAAAACAATACCCACATCACGTTTTGATGGGGGCTTTCCAATGAGAGACTCACTTTTTTTAAGAATGTCACCTGAATTTGCATTTTCAAGCCCTGCAAGGCAGAGTAACAGTGTCGTTTTCCCGCAGCCGGATGGGCCAAGAAAACATACAAATTCACCCTCATGTATGTCAAAAGATACATCCTCAAGAACCGTTGTTTGGCCATACATCTTTGTTAGGTTTTTAACCTCAATGTATTTATCACTAAGCGGTGTCATATCGATCCTTGAGGAACTACATTGAATTTTTTTATTTACTTCTTTTTAGGCTCTGTTTTGACATCAAAGCGCTTGCGCCACTCATCAAGAATCTGCGCTTTGTTCTGAGCAGCCCATGCAAAGTCGTTATTAATCATAAGTTTGGTGACTTCAATAGGCATATTTTCTTTCGGCGGCATAGCCACTGGAAAAGCCACCATCTCTACACGCTTTGCATAAGACTCCATTGCACCTTGTGAGACAGCCCAATCTACAAACGTTTTGGCATCTGCTTGATTGTTGGTAGATTTCATAATAGCTACACCCTGCATTTCCCAGCCAATACCTTCCTTAGGAATCACAGCTGCTATGGGCGCACCTTTACTCTTTAAGTCAGCAGCTCTACCTGGAAGAGAAATGCCCACAACATACTCGCCAGCAGCCGCCTGATTACAGGGTTTTGAGCCTGAGTGTGTGTAAGAAGCAATGTTTTCGTTTAGCTGTTCCATAAACGCCCAGGCCTTTTCTTGACCCATGATTTGTATCCAACCCGCAACATTTAGAAACCCTGTGCCAGACGAGATTGGGTTAGGCATGGTGATCTGGCCCTTATATATCGGTTTAGTTAGATCAGCCCATGTTTTAGGTTCTGGAATATTTCTTTTTTTTGCCTCGACGGTATTAAAGCAAATGGCCGCAGCAAAACCCCAAAGTCCGGTCCAGGTGGGTGGCGATTTTTTATCACGAAAACGTGCATCTAATTTGTCGACGCCTTGCGGACTATAGGGTAAAAACATTCCCATTTTATCTAGTGCCAGCAAGTCTGTCGCAGCGTGCCCAAAAAATACATCATTTCGGGGGTTAGCCTTTTCAGCAATCACACGGGCTTGAATCACACCTGTAGAGTCTCGAACCCAGTTGACCTTGATGGAAGGATAGGCCTTAGCAAAATTCTCAGAAAAAATCTTTAGGTTGTCTGATTCCACTGAGCTGTAAATGGTCAATTCACCAGCTGTGGCATTGTTAAATATAAAACCTGTCGACAGTAGCACGCCAACAAAGACCTTTGACCATCGTTTTTTATAAACAAACATATTTCTTCCTTTAAATTAAGAATGAAAAAAATGAGAGAACAACGCTTTAAACTCGACGACTTTTGGCATCTGCCAACACACAAAGAATTTCGAACATCATGGTCATTCCGACCAGAGCTGTATTACCTAAGGGGTCAAAGGGGGGCGATACCTCAACCACATCACCACCAATTAAATTCAAGCCTTGAAGACCCCGAATCAGTTGTTGCGCTTCATAAGTGGTGGCACCACCAATTTCGGGCGTACCCGTTCCTGGAGCATAAACAGGGTCTAAAAAATCAACATCAAAGCTGACATAGGTCGGCCCATTACCCACAACACGCCTAGCTTCAGCAATTACTGCAGGAATGCCAAGTTGGTAATATTCGTCGATGTCGATCACACGAACCCCCTGCGCTACGCCCCAATCATTTTCGCTATCGTTATACAGTGCGCCACGAATACCAATTTGCACAGTTCGTTTAGGATCTAGAAGCCCTTCTTCAATCGCACGTCTAAACGGCGTACCATGCGTATATTTACTACCACCGAAATACCGGTCCCATGTGTCGGTGTGTGCATCAAAATGGACCATTCCGATCGGACCGTCTTTTGCAATTGCTCGCATAATTGGCAGCGTGACTAAATGATCACCGCCTGCGGCCAGCGGAATAATGCCACGTTCGTGAAGTTGCGCGAAAAATGCCTGTACATGCTCAAGCGTTGCGTTAAGGTCGACAGGGTTTACAGGCGAATCACCAAGATCAGCACAATTGCAAAGCTCAAAAGGGTTAATGCCTGATGCCCGATTCACATTTCGAGCCAAAGTTGACAGGTCTCTTAGTTGTCGCGGGCCGTGCCGAGCACCCGCGCGATTGGTCGTACCGCCATCCCAAGGCACACCCACTAAACCCACTTCAACATCTTTGACTTGTGGGTTGTCTAATGACAAATAAGGTAGACGCATGAATGTTGCGATACCTGCAAACCGAGGCATGACGGTTCCCGTAATGGGTAGATAATCTTTCTGCGACATGAAGGCTCCTTGCCAACGCTTGATCTAAATAGGTATAAGCTCTACATTGTTTAAAATTGTTTTGTTTTTTGATTGCTTTTTGATCGTATGACAAACAAACGCTAGTTAAAATACCAAAATATCAAAGTTCACTTTGATCGATCAATAAGCAACCATAGGTCATCTCATTTATGTTGCGTGACATTGACGTTAAACGCTTAAAACTTTTTAAGAAGGTAGTAGAGTGTGGTGGCCTTTCTGCTGCCGAGAAAGCACTGAACATCAATCTACCCACGATTAGTGCGCACTTAGCTTCTCTTGAAGAGTTGATCGGTTTTAAATTATGCGATCGTGGTCGCAAAGGCTTTCGACTGACAAAAGAAGGCCAAAGCGTTCTAGTCTCGTGCAATAAACTCTTTGAATCTCTTGAGCAGTTTCAATCTGAAATCAGTGATATGTCCCATATGATTTCTGGTCATTTAAAAATAGGCATTGTCGATAACATTATTACCGACAAGAATTGCTTGTTAGTATCTGTTATTAATATCTTGAAGAATCAGAGCAAAGATTTAGAGATAAATTTAGAGATTAGAAATCCAAGTGAACTTGAGCGTTTGCTTCTTGAAGAGCGAATTGACATCGCAATTGGTCCTTTTCACATTACCAATCCTGGCATCGACCAACTGCCTCTTTATAAAGAGCAGGTCTCACTTTATATTGGCGAGCAACATCCACTCTTTTCAAAAAAAAACCTGCAACTTGATGACTTGGTAGCCGCAGAGTATGTTACCCGCGGTTATCTTAGAGAATCACAAGTTACTCAACAACATGTATCTTTTAATTTTGCTGCAACCGCGCAAAATATCGAAGGTATTGCGTTGTTAATTCTAAGCGGAAAATATATTGGTTATTTGCCAGATCACTATGCCAACGAGTGGGTTAAAAAACTGCAGATGCGTAACGTGCTGCCCCATTTTTTTTCTTATCAAGTTGAATGTAAGGGCATCACGCTGAAAAAAAAATCTCATACTAAATCCCTATCAACCCTAATTAATCTGCTTGATGAGTTTCACCACGCAGAAAAAAAATAATCAAACTAAAAACCCGATGACAAAAAAAAACGGCTCTGATTTTTTACACGTTGATTTTATACAGACCCCACTCGGTGGCCAAATCGGCCTCACCCATTGCCCAGGCAGGTCTAGCTTAGATGCGGCAGGAAAACAGTGGAACCGTGATTTAGCTCAAGATGTTGCGGCAATTAAACATCACAATATTGCAGTTGTTATATCGCTCTTGTCACAGGAAGAACTCAGGCATCATGGCGCTGGTGATATTGAGGAACTGCTGAGTCAAGCGCAAATCGAGTGGTGCCAGTTTCCAATTACCGATTTTGGAACACCGAGCGCAGAAGTGGCTGAACACTGGGCACAAACTATGCCGTCTTTGTTAACGCATCTGCAAAAAGGGCAAAAAATATTAATTCATTGCGCTGCGGGTTATGGCCGCACTGGCATGATGACCGCCACATTGCTTGTTGCAATGGGTATTGATGCAGAAAAAGCAATCGAAAATGTACGTCTTGTAAGACCCGGAACAATCGAGACACCTGAGCAAGAAGCATTTATTCGAAGCTTGCAAACCCTTTAAAGAAATAGAATGTTGGCGTGCATCGCACTATTTTTTGTCCACATTCAATTTTGACTTTCTCATGCAGATTAAGTGTAAGCACCCGTTCAGTACCGCCTAGCTTTCTACGTTAAATTTATCCACAATGTGCGTCCATCTATTTTTGAACTACGCCCCAGAAGTCGACAAACTTTAAAACGTCTGTAAACGGTAACCCATCGCCGTCGTATCATCTAGCATTTTTAACGTGCACAATTTTCTGTAACGATTAACACAAGAGATCACGATGTAACCGTCCAACGGAGGTGGTCTCAAACATATGGGTATTCATCACGATGCTCTTGCACCGTCCGCACAGCACGCTCACGGACTTCGGGGGAAAGGTATTAGTTTTTTTTATGACACTATTCTCTCAGGAAATAATGCCTCCCCAAAACCCGGTGCTTTTCAGACCGGTAGTAACTTCAAAGACTTGAATATCTTACCTACCGACGTTCGATGTCAATATTCCGGTGATATAAAAATTTGATTGATTTAATCTGCGAAAGCCTTGGTTGACAACTATCAAATGGAAGACAAAATATAAGAGAAAATAAAAACTATATTAAGATTGAATCTTATCTGGAAAATTACAAATATAATTCAAAGACTTATCGAGGAAATGTAGTTTATTTACTCGTGACATTCGTGCGGGAACGCCTTTTACAACTGCATAAGGCGCCACATTTTTATTTACTAAGGCACCTGCACCAACATATGCCCCCTCACCAATGTGCACATAAGGCATTACCGTGGCATTTGTACCGATTGTTACATAGTCATCTATTCGGACTTTTCCAGAGATCAACACCATTGCCTATGACACATTCGTGCTCAACAATTGAACCTGTATTCAATACAACTTGCGAACCAATCTTAGAAAATTTATGCACAATAGCTCCAGGCATAATTAAAGAGCCATTACCCACCTGACTAGATTGCTCAATCAAACTGCTCTTATGGACTACACAAATTTGATGCAGCGCAAGAGACTCAAGACCCCTTGATAACATAACTCGAGCATAGCCATTTTCATTACCTATACATATTATAAAGTGAGTGATTCGATTCAAATTTGTCTTTAGCACTTTAGGGTCATTTGTAAAGAAACAGGAGTGCGAAAATTCTGGTTTCGATAAAGTTTCATCAAATATAATTTCTGGTACTCCAAGCCCATTCTCTTTTAACATTTCAACAACTATCCGAGCTTGGCTTCCAGCACCCCAAAGTAATATTTTTGGAACAGATGATGTTAATTTCATTTTTACCTTTGGAAGTCGTATTTGGACAGGGGTTAACAAAAAATCTTTAATTTATAATAATTTTAGTGTTGGTTACGCATAAATTATTTAAATAAAGTCAATCTTTCCTACACCATTTATTAATTTTTTCTAAACGCAGGCTCGAGTAATCGAATAGATCATCTAGCGTAATCTCATATTGATTATTGGCATCTATATATAATATAAAAGCCTCTATCAAAATAAGTTGAAAGTATTTTATAATGCATGTCTGGTATTTTTGCAGATAATATGGCCATTATTAGTATCTAAAAAATTTCGACATACCTCTTGAAGAAGAGTTTCAAAAAGCTTGCTGTAATTTTACAAATTTTCTATAAATTATTCAGAAAATGCATCAACGTGCTCTACTCAATAACGATATTTATTATATATGCAGAATAACGCTATATTTTTTATCAGGGGTAGCTTCATAAGCCGATTACTGACAAAAGTCACAATATGAAATAAAGACACACCATTCATATAGAATATTATTAGATATGCAAACATATGAAAACTGTACGTCACCTTCAGGCGTTTTCCCAAAAACAAACGAGTACGACAGTTAGAAATACAAGCCATTGATTTGTTCGAATCACGATTTAACTCAAACAACTAAACATTCATTACACGGTATATATAGGTCTATTTTTTGAGGTCTAGCCTTTGCAAGCTGCATTTAACAGCATATGAATCATATCTATGATGATCTTTTGATTATTATTTTCCAAACCAATCCAAAATGGAAGTCTTACTAAAGAGGTTGAAACAAGATCTGTCGTCTTAAGTGAGCCGTGAGCTCTTCCATAACGTAGACCTGCCGAAGAGCTATGAAGTGGCACATAATGTGTGACCGCATGAATCCCATTGAGTTGCAATCCTTTGATTAAATGATTGCGCTCATCCTGCGAATTGAG
>CALBMZ010000195.1 GCA_937896225.1 uncultured Alcaligenaceae bacterium
AAGAACCTTCTTCTAGCGCTCTGACTTGACTAGTAGATAGCATCAATTGCTTGGCAACATCATTAATTGACAGACCTTTTTGCGTTCGAGTCTGCATCAAGCTTTCGCCAAATATTTTAGTGTGTGCTTCAAATTCTGATACGTCAGATTTGTGTTCTTGGCTCAAGAATATCTCACCTTTAGAGGGTATCAATAGACAATTAAAATTCTTTCAACAAAATAGTAACAAGAAATATGTGTTTTGCATGTTAAGAGCGAGGCGAGACTCGGAATTATCTAAAAACTACTGTTTTGTTGCCGTATAGCAAAATACGGTGATCGACATGACTACCGACTGCTCGAGCGAGAACCCTTGATTCAACGTCGCTACCCACTTCTGTTAAATCTTGTGCACTCATCGTATGGTCGACCCGTTCAATATCTTGTTCAATAATGGGGCCTTCGTCTAGGTCAGGGGTAACGTAGTGTGCGGTTGCCCCAATAATCTTAACGCCACGGGCATAAGCTTGGTAATAAGGTCGGGCACCTTTAAAACTAGGCAAAAAGCTATGGTGAATATTGATGGCCCGCCCGTTTAGGGCTTTGCAAAGCTCTGGTGAAAGAATTTGCATATAACGAGCTAGAACCACCAAATCTGTTTTTGTTTGGTCAACAATCTTTAATATTTCCGCTTCTTGCTGTGTTTTGGTTTCAGCCTTTACAGGCAAATGATGAAACGCAATGCCATACGATCCTACCAAACTCTCAAAGTCAGGGTGGTTTGAAACAACCCCCACAACGTCAGCATGTAATTGTTGGTTACGCACTCTAAACAATAAGTTATTTAAACAGTGCCCTTGTTGGCTCACTAAAATTAATACCTTTGATTTTTTAGCCAAGTCATGAATTTGCCATGTCATGTCAAATTCGTGACTCAATCTTTCAAAATCTTGGTGCAAGGTTTCAAATTGATTCAATGGTGCTAAAGAAAAGTGAATGCGCAAAAAAAACTGATTGCTTTGTTCGTCACCAAATTGTTGTGCATCAATAATGTTGCCATGATGCTTTAATAGTAAACCGCTTACCCCATGCACAATGCCAATGCGATCTGGGCATGAGAGCGTCAAAATATAGTCGTTGGGGTGATTCATGTTCATAGCGTTTTTTATAAATGTCGTTTAAGTTTGATTCATAGCGTACACATGATCTGCAATCGCCAAGCAAGCCGTTAAACCAGGTGATTCAATTCCAAATAAATTGACCAGCCCAATTAAACCGTGCGTCTCTTGGCTTTGTATAACAAAATCATGTGCTACATCTTGCGGACCAACTACTTTAGGCCGAATGCCTGCATAATCTGGCACTAAGCTATTATCTTTTAAATCGGGCCAGTATCGACGCACTTCGTCGTAAAAAGCTTCTGCCCGTTTGGGGTCAACATCATAATGCTCGTGGTTGACCCACTCTACATCAGGGCCGAAGCGGGCTCGACCACCCAAGTCTAGCGTTAAGTGAACGCCTAGACCTGCCTGCTGGGGTGCAGGGTAAATGAGGTGGCTAAACGGAACGCGACCTTGCATTGAAAAATAGCTACCTTTACACAGGTATTCAGTTGGTATGTATTGAGCATTTAAACCGTTAATTTTTCGGGCTAAACGTGGGGCATATAAACCGGCTGCATTGATGAGCCAGCGACATGTTATTTCAGTGCGATCGGCATCGCCAAATTTAAGTGCAAAATTGTGGTCAGCTTGTTTAACGGCTGACACAAGCGGGCTATTAAACACATATTGTGCACCGGATTGTTGGCCGTCGCCTTGCAGACTCAACATGAGGGCATGGGTGTCAATAATGCCTGTCGAGGGTGACCAAATGGCGGCTGTGCACTGTAGGGCGGGCTCAAGGTGTCGCGCTTGCTGGGGTGCAAACCATTCTAAGTCTTGTACACCATTTTCGCGCCCCTTAGCGAACAGGCTTTCAAGGCTAGTGTGTTGCGAAGCATCAGTGGCCACAATGAGTTTACCTAACTGCTTATGCGGTATACCCCGCGTTTGGCAATACTCATAAAGTTGTGCTTTACCCTGAACGCATAATTTGGCTTTAAGGCTACCTGTAGGGTAATAAATGCCTGCGTGAATAACCTCTGAGTTACGTGCACTCACGCCGGTACCGATGTCAGACTCAGACTCGGTGACAAAGACTTCGTGGCCGGCTTGCGCGAAACGGCGGGCGATGGCTAAACCAACCACCCCAGCACCCACCACTACACATTCAATATCAACACTCATACTTAGGACTGGTTTTTGGGGGTGAGATCGTACCCCCCTGCATGATAAATAAGAGGGAGAGCTTCGGTATCGGCACAATGTTCAACTGCACCAATAAAAACCAAATGATCGCCTTCTTCATGAATATGCGTATTGACACATTCAAACCAAGCCGCACATTGAGCGTCAAGCCTGACTGCACCATTGGGTGTAGAAATTAAATTCAAACCCTCAAAACGCTCGGATTGCGTACCTTTCGCAAAATGGTTAGCAAGCTTCATTTGATCGGCAGCTAGCACTTGAACAACGTAACGCTCACAATGTTGAAACGCATCGCGCGCAGAAGATTTTTTTGATAAGCTCCAAACGATCAAAGGCGGGTCGAGAGAAACCGAGTTAAAAGAGCTAACCGTCAAACCTATAGGGGGTTGGCCGGGCAGTTGGGTAGTTAAAATAGTCACACCCGTGGGGAAGCGCCCCAAAGCATGACGAAAAGCTTTCGAGTCAGTCGCTAAATGGGGTGTGCTCATGGTGATAATCGCTCGATGTGCCAAGCACCCTTGTTGTCTGGTTTATATTGAAGCCGGTCGTGTAAACGCGAGGGGCGACCCTGCCAAAATTCAAAACTGCTGGGTACTAAGCAGTAGCCCCCCCAGTGCTCAGGTCTGGGCGGTTGATCACCATGCAGGGCTTTAGCTGCGGTAACTTGTTGTTCAAGTTGGGCAATCGACACGGGTTGACTTTGTGCTGATGCCCATGCGCCAATGCGGGAACCGAGGGGACGGCTATGGAAATATTCATCAGAGGCCATATTACTGATCTTTCGAGCTTGACCACTGATGCGTATTTGGCGCTCAAGACCTTGCCAAAAAAACAATAAACTAGCCCAAGGCTGAGTTGCAAGCTCTTGCCCTTTACGCGACAAGTAATTGGTAAAAAAGACAAAGCCGTTTTCGTCATATCCTTTTAGTAGCACAATGCGAGCAGAGGGATGACCCTCTGCGTCAGCCGTTGCAAGTGTCATGGCCGTGGGCTCAGGTAAATCTGCCGCGACGGCCTCTTTGAACCACAATGCGAACTGCTCAAAAGGTGACGAGGCAGCGTTTTCTTCTAATAAAGAACCTTTTTCATAACTTTGACGCATGTCAGCGACAGACATAATATGACCTCAATATGATTAATCCTTAGTTTAACGTGTCGGCGTGGGCTGATTCGCTGAGTTAGGTGGGTTTTTGATAGCAGCTGCGATCTCTGCCAATCGTTTGTCTTGTATGCCTGAGGCCTCTAACGCGTCGTGGGTTTGTAGCACGTACTCGGTGCAGGGGCCATAACGACCATGCGCATGCGCAATAATTTCAAGGGTTTGGTCGATTTCCAATTTGGGAACATAACTAACCGCTTCTCGATTGACGATGAAGCACAACGTTGAAATATCACCATGCTGAGTTCTACAACGTAACCACTTGGGAATATAAGCACCAGTTGACATTTCTCTGGCCCAAAGCTTTTCAAAGGTTGCAAGTATGGTTTGAGCGGGTAGGCGGTAAGCCACCCCGCGACACGAGCCGCCGCGGTCTAGGCCAAACACTAAGCCAGGCTTTTCTGGCGTGCCTCGATTAACCCGAGACCACAGGCATAAAGCTCGATGATGACCATGTAAGGTAGCAAATCTTTTTTCCACAAAATCAAATTCAGGGCGCCAAATTAAAGACCCATACCCATAAACCCACACATCTTGATGTGATTGCCACTGACATTGTCGAAGCAGTTGTTCGAAGGACGCTTGCCGTTGCGTGGCAGTGAGAGGGCTAAAACTGTCAAGCGTTGGTGTTTGGTAGGGTTTGGCTCGATCGGTTTGGGTCATGTTGATAAACGAAGTTAAATTCAAAGACAGTATGACATTAAGAAGGTGGAGGTGTTGACCTTTTGGGTCGCGTTGTATCGTCGAACGGTTGATCTTGACGGTCTGCATGGCGGGTAAACCAAGCCCCCAAAGTGATGGCAACGGCAGTGGTGGCAAACAAGGGCACTAAGCCGACCGCTACTCCGACTGCACCAAAAGCCAAAGGCAGGGCAACTTGTGACCCGTTGATAAATGCCATGCGAAGACCAAAGACCTCGCCTGAGCGATCGGAGGGGGCGGTTTGTCTGAGCAAAAATAAGATGTTTGGCTGTGTACAGCCAAGTGATAAGCCCAACACAAAAGAAAGCGACATCAGCACCCATGTATCGGTAAACCAGGGGTAAAGTAAAAAATTTAGACCAGCGGTGACCATGGCAATGTGTACCATTTGCCATGGCGTTGCAAAGCGACGAATAATGGGCAAAGCAAGCCTAACCAATAGTGTCGCAAGCGCGAAAGACGACATGATGATGCCAATTGTGGTCGCTGATAAGTCTCGTTGAACACCGTAAATGGGCACCAGAAATAAATGTGTATCCCAAGCGCCAGCCAACAATAGGTTTGCAATAAAGGTTTGGCGAAGTGGTTTGATGGCCATGAGGTCTTTGATGCGTGGTTTGACCTCAGGTTTGGGAGTTGGGGTGTGGTTTGCAATTAGGTAGGCGCGAATTTTGTAAACCCCAAAGATTGCAATGAGGGGTGCAACAGCCAATAAAGCAAAAACGTAGCGGTGCCCCAAATGGTCAATAGATAGACCAGCAATTAAAGGCCCACTAAAACCTGAAACTGAAAGTGACAAAGATAACCATGAAAAATGCTTTAGACGAGTTTCACCTTGGGCTAGGCCAATTTGCTCTTGCACAGTAAGCTGAAAGGCCATGTGACCTAAGCCGATAAAGACTGCGGCGAGACCCAGTGCAAACCAGTGTTGCCAAATAAAAGGTAAGGTGATGCCGATTAAGGTTGAGATGGCAGCTGCACGCATGGGTTTGTAGGGCCCGATGGCATCAACGAGACGACCAAACCGAACCGACATAAACATGGGAAGTAGGGCAAATGCAGAAATAACTAAGCCTATATAGAACGAGCTCATGCCCATGCTCAAACCAGTGAGCATGACTGAAATACGCCCCCCTGTTAGGGTCATGTGAATTAACAAAAGCAGCAGGCACAATAAAAGCGCTTTAGGTATAAGCGGTTTTTTGCTTGGTGCGTGTGTGTCGTGATCAGTAGTCATTGCAGTTTTGTTGTTATTTTCCCGTTATATAGTGTGCTTGTCGAGAAGATATGAAGATAATTTGAACTAACGT
>CALBMZ010000196.1 GCA_937896225.1 uncultured Alcaligenaceae bacterium
GATCAAAGGTATCATTTTCAACAATACGTAACTGATCGTTCAAATCTTGGCGATAGCGACGCAATTCATCATCAATAATCGATTGTGCACGCTTATCACGAACAATTCCTTCGCGTGTGAAGACTTGAACGTCAATAACAGTACCAATCATGCCTGAGGGCACTCGTAAAGAAGTGTCTTTCACGTCAGACGCTTTTTCACCAAATATGGCACGTAAAAGCTTTTCTTCTGGTGTGAGCTGAGTTTCACCTTTTGGTGTCACTTTTCCTACCAACACATCATCTGCTCGCACTTCAGCACCAATATACACAATACCTGAATCATCTAAGCGATTGAGTTGTGTTTCAGCCAAATTACTGATGTCGCGAGTAATTTCTTCGGCACCTAGTTTGGTGTCACGCGCCACGACAGTTAACTCTTCGATGTGAATAGAAGTGTAACGGTCGTCTGCTACGACTTTTTCAGAGATCAAAATAGAGTCTTCAAAGTTATAGCCATTCCAGGGCATAAATGCAATAAGCATATTTTGACCTAGGGCTAACTCGCCTAAGTCTGTTGATGCGCCATCTGCTAAAACATCACCTTTTTTAACGACATCGCCCCGACGTACGATAGGTCGTTGGTTGATATTAGTGTTTTGGTTCGAACGGGTATATTTAATAAGATTATAAATGTCAACACCCACTTCACCCGCTACATTTTCTTCATCATTAACGCGAATAACAATACGTTCAGCATCAATGTAATCAACAAACCCACCGCGTAACGCTTGTACGGTTGTACCTGAATCAACTGCTACCGTTCGTTCAATACCAGTACCCACTAACGGTTTTTGTGGACGAAGGCAAGGCACTGCCTGACGTTGCATGTTTGCGCCCATTAATGCACGGTTTGCATCGTCATGCTCAAGGAAGGGAATCAATGAAGCCGCAACCGAAACAATTTGTGAAGGCGCAACGTCCATGTAATTAATGTTACTTGGCGCTGTTAACAGGGTTTCACCTGCTTGTCGACAAGCCACCAACTCATCGATGAGCTTACCATCTTCGTTAAGCGTTGCATTAGCTTGTGCAATGACGTATTGGCCTTCTTCAATGGCCGACAAATAGTCAATGGTATCAGTTACTTGATTGTCAAGTACCTTACGATAAGGTGTTTCTAAAAACCCATACTCGTTTAAGCGAGCAAATAGTGCCATTGAGTTAATTAAACCAATGTTTGGCCCTTCAGGCGTTTCAATTGGGCAAACACGGCCATAATGAGTTGGATGTACGTCACGCACTTCAAAGCCTGCGCGTTCGCGTGTAAGACCGCCTGGCCCTAATGCTGAAACACGACGCTTGTGTGTAATTTCAGACAGCGGGTTTGTTTGGTCCATAAACTGTGAAAGTTGACTGGACCCAAAAAACTCTTTAATTGCTGCAGAAATAGGTTTTGAGTTAATGAGGTCATGCGGCATCAAGTTTTCCGTTTCAGCTTGACCCAAACGTTCTTTAACTGCACGCTCAACACGTACTAACCCTGCTCTAAACTGGTTTTCGGCCAATTCACCTACGCAACGAACACGACGATTACCTAAATGATCGATGTCATCTATTTGACCTTGGCCATTACGTAGATTAACAAGTAACTTTATCGTTTCTAGTATATCTTCGTTAGTTAGCGTCATAGGGCCGGTGATGTCATCACCGCGTCCTAACCGGCTGTTTACTTTCATGCGACCTACGCGCGACAAATCGTACGTATCTTCGTTATAAAAGAGTCGTAAGAAAAGCGCTTCAACAGCATCTTCGGTAGGCGGCTCACCTGGGCGCATCATGCGATATATTGCGATTCTTGCAGTGAGTTGATCGCTTGTTTCATCGCTACGCAAAGTTTGCGATATGTATGAACCTCGATCAAGGTCATTTGTAAATAAGGTTTGAATGCTCTGAATACCTGCTGCACGCATCGCTGCAAGCAAGCCTTCAGTGATTTCGTCATTGGCCGATGCAATCAGCTCACCCGTATCTGGGTCAACTATTTTGGTAGCTAAAACTCGGCCTACTAAAAAGTCTTCTGGCACAGATATACGCTTCATGCCTGCTGTAGTCATGTCACGTAAGTTCTTTGTATTGATACGCTTGTTCTTTTCAACAATGACGTTGCCATCATTGTCAGTAATATCAAAGCGGGCGAGCTCACCTTTCCAACGATCGGCTACAAAATCAACATATGCACCCTCAGCTTGTAATTCAAACTGATCATTTTCGAAAAAGTGCGCCAAAATAGCTTCAACTGACATACCAATGGCTTTCAGCAAGATCGTGACAGGCATTTTACGACGACGATCAACACGGAAAAACAAAACATCTTTCGGGTCAAACTCGAAATCTAGCCATGACCCGCGGTAAGGAATGACACGTGCTGAAAAGAGCAACTTGCCTGAACTATGTGTTTTACCGCGATCGTGTTCAAAAAACACACCTGGTGAGCGGTGTAATTGAGAGACAATTACTCGCTCTGTACCATTGATTACAAAAGAGCCCGTGCTAGTCATTAAGGGCATTTCGCCCATATAAACTTCTTGCTCTTTTATTTCTTTTATTGTTGGTTTACTAACCTCACGATCCATGAGGATCAAGCGTACTTTTGCACGAAGAGGTGATGCAAATGTTAAGCCTCGAAGTTGACATTCTTTGACGTCAAATACAGGTTCGCCTAAACCATAACTGACGAACTCAAGGCGTGCCATACTATTATGGCTAACAATGGGAAATATCGACGTAAAAGCTGCTTGCAATCCGTGATTTTGCCGTTGTGAGGGTATCACGTTGGCTTGTAAAAACGTTAAATACGATTGCAGCTGAGTTGCCAAAAGAAAAGGGACGTCTAAAACGTCTTCGCGCTTGGCAAAGCTTTTGCGGATGCGCTTTTTTTCGGTGAACGAGTATGGCATGAGCACTCCGACTCCAGGTTAATGAGACCATGAACCCATGGCCGAGGGAGGGTACGACTTCAGAAAACCTAACTGTAACGAGTATTATGAACAAAAAGGTTTTCTGAAAGCGCAAAAACCCGGGCAGGTATAAGACCTTTAGCCCGGGCACTAACGTACTAAATTACTTCAATTCAACCTTAGCACCGGCTTCTTCGATCTTTTTCTTAGCATCTTCAGCTTCAGCCTTTGAAATACCTTCTTTTACTGCCTTAGGCGTAGCGTCAACCAGGTCTTTAGCCTCTTTTAAGCCTAAACCAGTGATTTCACGAACGGCTTTAATGACGCCAACTTTATTAGGACCGATTTCAGTCAACATCACTGTGAATTCTGTTTGCTCTTCAACAGCAGCTACAGCACCACCTGCAGCGGGGGCTGCAGCGGCAACGGCAGCGGCAGCTGACACACCAAACTTTTCTTCCATTTCTTTAATCATTTCTGACAATTCTAAAACTGTCATACCTGCGATTGCATCGAGAATTTCTGCTTTGTTCATAATGAACTCCAAATAATTAATTAACCAAGTTAGGGGTCGCTAGTCGTTTAACGAAGTTAGACCACTGCGTTAAGCAGCTTCTTTTTGATCGCGTACAGCCGCTAGGCCGCGCACGAACTTGGTCGGAACTTCGTTGAGTGTACGAACAAATTGCGCGATCGGTGCTTGCATGGTGCCGAGAAGCTTTGAAAGCAACTCATCACGTGAAGGCATAGTTGCCAGCTCCTTTACGCCATCGGCGGAAAGAATGCTATTTGGCAACGCACCTGACTTAATCACGAGACGATCGTGAGTTTTAGAGAAGGTGGCCAACACTTTTGCTGCACCAACAGGATCATCACTCATTGCATAAATAAGCGGACCTGTTAGATCAGCAGACAACCCATCGAAATGAGTGCCTACTAAAGCACGACGTGCCAATGTGTTTTTAAGAACACGAAGGTAAACGCCTGATTCACGCGCTGTTTTGCGCAGTACGGTGACAGAAGCAACGTCCAGTCCACGGTACTCAGCAACGACAATTGATTGAGCTTTTGCCACTTGTGCAGAAACCTCTTCGATGACGATTGCTTTTTCTTGACGATTGAGACTCACGGTTTGAACACTCCATCTAATGATGTCTAGGAAAACCCCGGACATCAACCGAATGCGGCGAACTTGGTTGAGCTCTTAAAAGAATTCTTCCGAAATACGCCGTCTGCGCTGGATCCAAATAATTTTGGTATTAAGCTAGACAAGTTTATTTTAATAAACTTGTTTTGCTCCAGCGGTCTTTGACAGCTATGACAAGCAAGGTTGCTCATCATGGCTCAAAGTCTGATACGACCGTTTCGCTTAAGACTGCGAAGCGGTTAGTGATGCAATTTCTACGCGTGCGCCACCACCCATTGTGGATGAAACGGCAACTTTACGCAGATATATACCTTTTGAAGCAGTTGGGCGAGCTTTGTTTAACGCATCGACCAGTGCAGTTAAATTAACACGCAACTGTTCAATTTCAAATGATGCTCGACCTATTGTTGAGTGCACAATACCTGCCTTATCAGTACGATATTGAACCTGACCTGCTTTGGCGTTTTTAACAGCCGTTGCAACATCAGGTGTAACAGTGCCTACTTTTGGGTTGGGCATCAGGCCACGTGGACCGAGAATTTGGCCCAATGTACCAACAATACGCATGGTGTCTGGTGATGCGATTACGATATCAAAATTCATAACACCGGCTTTTATTTGGTCGGCTAAATCTTCCATACCTACAATATCAGCACCGGCTAATTTAGCTTGTTCGGCTTTTTCGCCTTGAGCAAATACAGCCACGCGTACGGCTTTACCTGTACCCGCAGGCAACACAACAGAACCTCGTACCAGTTGGTCTGATTTTTTTGGATCGATACCAAGTTGTACTGCAATATCTATAGATTCATTGAATTTAGCTGTTGCGTTTTCTTTAATCAACGTTAATGCTTCAATGACTGGGTAAAGTTTTTCACTGTCAATTTTTGCACCGATTGCAGCGATTCGTTTTGATTGCTTAGCCATGATTAGATTCCCTCAACCGTAATACCCATACTGCGGGCGCTTCCAGCTATTGTGCGGACAGCGGCATCAAGATCGGCTGCCGTTAAATCAGGTGACTTAGTCTTTGCAATTTCTTCCGCTTGTGCGCGAGTCAATTTGCCTACTTTGTCTGTATGTGGACGCGGTGAACCTTTCTGTAAACCTACTGCCTTCTTAATCAGAATGCTCGCAGGTGGCGTCTTCATGATGAAGGTAAAGCTTTTATCGGCAAAAGCTGTAATCACCACAGGGATAGGTAAACCTGGCTCTACGCCTTGGGTTCTAGCATTAAATGCTTTGCAGAACTCCATGATATTGAGACCACGTTGACCCAATGCTGGGCCAATAGGGGGGGATGGGTTGGCTTTACCAGCTGGTACTTGCAGCTTAATGAAGCCGACGATTTTCTTCGCCATGCTAGTGCTCCTTACGGGTTCAAGCGCATTATTTAATTAATGCTTCCCGGGGTGAATGAATCAGGTTTTTTCAACCTGGCTAAAATCAAGTTCAACAGGTGTTGCGCGCCCAAAAATGGCTACCGAAACACGCACTTTGCTCTTGTCGTAATTAACATCTTCAACGTTGCCATTGAAATCGGTGAAAGGGCCATCTTTTACACGAACTAATTCACCCACTTCAAATAATACTTTCGGCTTTGGTTTTTCAACCCCTTCTTCCATTTGCGACATAATTTTTTCAACTTCTTTAGCTGAAATTGCGCTTGGTCGATTACCTGCCCCACCTAGAAAACCAGTTACTCGATTTGTGTTTTTTACTAAATGCCAAGTTTCGTCCGTTAATTCCATTTCAATCAATATGTAACCTGGAAAAATTCGACGTTCAGATATTGTTTTTTGGCCGCCTTTAACCTCTACAACTTCTTCTGAAGGTATTAGTACTTGACCAAAATGGTCTGCTAATCCCGCAATTTCTATACGTTCCATTAGTGCTTTAAGAACACTTTTTTCCATTCCCGAAAAAACATGGACAACGTACCAACGTTTATTCATTTCATTGTCCTTGTCATTTCCAGCCTAATACGATGACGTATAAGACCCATTCAATTAATTTATCTAGCACCCATAGAAAGACACCCATTACTGCAACAAAAGCAAAAACGATGCCTGTCATATTGATAGTTTCTTTGCGGGTTGGCCATATGACT
>CALBMZ010000197.1 GCA_937896225.1 uncultured Alcaligenaceae bacterium
CCGCTAATGTTTGCCCAACCGAGACAGATTCAACAAACCCCACCACACTGATGAGCAAAGCGGGAATAAAAAGTACTTCCCATAAAGCAGGGTCAAAAGAGGGTAGTGTGAGGGGGGGTAACCCCTGGGGAATATCACCTACCACGCTTAAGTTTCCGGTTGCATCCCAACTAAAATGCCAGCTTAAAACGGTTGTTATAACAATAGCTGCGACAGGCCCTGCACGAGACAATAAATCGGCTGCAAAACCTTTGATACCTATATTGAGTAATGTGTTCTTTAGGTTCTTACGTGACCAAAATAAAAATACGGTTACGCTCACCCCAATGGCGAGTGTCAGCATGTGAGTTTGCGTGGCTTTTTGAAATAAATTCATTAAAATGCCTGGCAAGTGTTCCCCCCCGCCTTTGACGCCCATAATGTGCTTAAGCTGCCCTGCAGCGATTAAGATGCCCGCAGCTGAAATAAACCCAGATATGACTGAGTGGCTTAAAAAGTTGGCTAAAAAGCCTGCTCGCAATAAGCCTAGAACAATCAAAATGCAACCCGATATAAAGGCTAAGGCAACAGCGGCTTGCCAGTAAGCCATGCTGCCTGTTGCGGCGATCTCAGCGATGGCCGTGGCAGTCATGAGCGACACCACGGCTACGGGCCCGACGGCTAATGCACGACTGGTACCTAACAGGGCATAGGCAATTAACGGTGCCATGCTGGCATACAGGCCAACTTCGGGTGGCAAACCCGCCAACATGGCATAAGCCAAGCTTTGTGGAATAAGCATGACCGTCACGATCAGTGCAGCAACTGAGTCTTTGACGAAGGTTTCTTTGTTATATGACTTGAACCAGTCTTGCGCCGGAATTGAAAAGCGCCCCATTTTTATTGACTTCCTTTGCGCTCAATAATTGATGCATAAGTAATTATGCACCTTTTTTATGGCTACTGTGCTCAAAAAATCTGATACTTTTTCACATTATAAAGACCTGATTGGCTTAGGCGATGCCAGTCTTGGTTGAAACTCTTTGTGAACTCAAGTACACAAAAAAACCACGGTGGTTAACCATGGTTATTTTGTATTAAGCAAGTTAGTAAGGTAGTAGGCTCTTGAAACGCTAAGCGATTAAATTTATCAGTTATGAGTTCGAGAGCCTAAAAGCCAAATTAGGCCTTTTTAACCCAAAGGTTGCACCAACCTTGGCCAGCAACAAGCTTGCCTGGGAAAATGCTACAGGCGCCGTTATCAGCGCCTTTTGCAGTGTACAAAGCACAGTTGTTACAGAACTGGTCTGCTTTATGTTTAGGGAATTTAGCCACGTCAACTTTCGCTGAATTGGCGTTGTAACCTAACGCTATCGCTTGGGCATCTGTTTCTGCGACCATGGCTTGTGCACTTGCGGTTGAGGCCAAGCCCATCGAGGCTAAGCCAGCGGCAGAGGTCATCATAAACTGTCGACGTGTTGATTTCATTGTCATTTCCTGTAGCAAACATGAACCACCATAGGTTCGTACTATATTTTAATATGATGTGTGCATTTTTCTTTGATAACTGAGCAGGCTAGTCGGTTGTTCTTATGCAAAAAAGTGATTTGTTCTTAACTTATTGCTGAAAATAAATTTAATGATAGTCACGCTTACGTTAAATAATAATCATTCTTAGTGACGTAGCTTGTCGACTTACAATAAAGCATCATGGCTAATGCTGTCATCTGCTTATAAATAGCCTTATTTTGGAAATTCGACGTGCCCGTAAAAAATTATTATTGGATAGCGCCAACCTTTATTCTCTTATGGAGCACGGGCTTCATCATCGCTAAATATGGCATGCCCTATACCGACCCCCTGACCTTTTTGTCGATGCGGTTTATGGGTGTGTTGATCATACTGATTCCTGCAACCTTCATTTTTAAATCAATATGGCCTGTCCCGCGACAAATAGGCCACATTGTGGTGGCTGGTTTGCTCATGCAGTTTGCCTACCTCAGTGGTATTTGGGAAGCCGTGAAGCATGGCATGCCAGCTGGACTAGCAGCGTTAATCATTGGTTTGCAGCCCGTTTTAACGGCAGTTTGTGCAGCAGGCATCGCTGAGAAAGTATCGCATCGCCAGTGGCTCGGTTTAGCTTTAGGCCTGGCGGGCGTTGGCATTGTTTTGTCTGACAAAGTATCTGTTGCGGGTGTGACGCTCTTTACCTTGGGCTTCACTTTAATGTCTTTACTGGCATTTACTGCAGGTACGCTTTATCAAAAAAAGTTTTGCCCCGTGTTTGATTTACGCACGGGCACTATTATTCAATATGGTGCCAGTGGGGTGGTGTCAATTATTTTGATGCTTTGGCTTGAACCGATGCAGGTGCAATGGTCTATACCTATGGTAAGTGCTTTATTGTGGAGTATTGGGCCTATATCTTTAGGGGCTATGACGCTTTGGTTTGTTCTGTTGCGAAGCGGAGCTGCTACCAAAGCTAGCAGCTTGCTTTATTTAACCCCACCCACTACAGCAATTATGGCGTGGGTATTATTTGACGAATTATTGACGCCAACGATTATGATTGGCACAACAGTTACCGTTGCCGGTGTTTACTTGGTTACGCGAACACGTCGGTCGTTTTGAACGATGGTTTTATAAAAAATAGGAATATTCAACATGAGTGCTTACATCATTACCGTTGTTAACGTCAGTGACCCTGAAAATTATGCAAAATACTCCACCTTGGCCTCTGTTGCGAACGAGCAATATGGCGGTAAATTTATTGTCAGAGGCGGCAACCCTGAAGTTTTAGAGGGCGCTATACCTTATACGCGGGTTGTCGTGAATGTTTTTGACTCGCGTGAACAAGCAAAGAAGTTTTATAACTCTGTTGAGTATCAAGCCGCACGCCAGCACCGCATGGGTGCTGCAGATTTCAACATGATGGTGGTTGATGGCGCGTAATTTATTTACGAGGGGCGGGGCGAATAACAGTGGCCATTGCAAGTAGTATTAAAACCAACGCAACGTAATCGAAACTGCTAAGCGTTTCGCCTATTAAAAGATTGCCTGAAAACAACCCGACCACGGGTACCAACATAATCGATAAACTACTCACCACGGGTGGTAATTTACGGGCGACCCTAAACCATGCCACATAGCCAAAAGAAAAGGTTATTACACCTGCATAGGTAATCGCTAACCATTCAGTTGATACAGGCCAACGCCAACGATCGTATTCTGTTGAGTACGTCAATATGAATAAAGCTAGCAGAGCCGATACCAAAGACCAAAATGCGAGCACTTCATTTTTAATGGTTAGGTTTGAGTGGCGTGTCATCGCCGTTCCAGCACCCCAAGAAATCGCGGCACCCAGCATAAAAATGATACCCATGGGCGCAGCTGAAAACGAACTGAATTCGTCAACACCCAGTAAAAGCGTAGCAGTTAGAGCTAACGTGACACCTAATACACCTTGCCAAGTTAAGCGGGCGCCATATATCAATACGCTCGTGATCAATGCCCAAACCGGCATGGTGTAGCCAATGATAGCGGCACGACCAGAATTTAACAAAAGCACACCGTACATTAAGCCGATTTGCCAAAAAATCATGTTGAGGGTACTGAGCTGGAAAACCCGAAACCGTTCGTTTTTCGGCACTTTAAATGAAATACGGCATCGAATTAAATAAATGCCTAAGGCGACAACACCCAAGAGTAGGCACCAAGTTCTAAATGCAATGGGTGGGTAATCTTTTAAGGCGAACTTAATCACTGAATAGCTCAACCCCCAAGAGAGGGTGACGAGCATAATCAAAACAATGTCAGTACGGTTTATTTTATCAGTGATCAAGGTAAGTCTAACCCCGCCCAAATGGCGAGGGTTTGCAGGCTAAATAATAAAAACAACTTACTGCATAAACCAACCATGGCTCACAATAAATGACTGACCGGTTAAGGCTGCTGAGGGGAAACCCGCCAAGAACGTTACGGTTGAGGCCACATCTTGAGTGGTGGTAAACACACCATCAACTGTATTTTTAAGCATCACGTCTTTAATGACTTCAGCTTCAGTAATGTTTAATTCTTTAGCTTGTTCTGGTATTTGCTTGTCGACCAATGGTGTTCGCACAAAACCTGGGCAAACAACATAGCTGCGAACATTGCGTGATGCACCTTCTTTAGCCACGACGCGTGATAAACCCAACAAACCATGTTTCGCTGTGCAATAAGCAGACTTCAAGGGCGATGCTTCGTGTGAATGCACGGAACCCATATAAATAATTGAACCACCACGACCGCTGTCATACATGTGCTTAATGGCAGCTTGTGTGGTTAAAAACGCACCGTCAAGGTGGATGGCGAGCATTTTTTTCCAGTCTGAAAAAGCGTATTTTTCAATTGGGTTAACAATTTGAATGCCTGCATTTGAAACCAAAACATCGATGCTACCTAATGTATCGACCGCTTTTTGAATACCTGCGTTAACTTGTTCTTCGTTTGTAACGTCCATACTGACGCCAATGGCACGACCACCTTCTTTTTCAATTTCAGCTGCTGTAGCGTTGGCGCCATCAAGGTTCATGTCAGCGATCACAATGGCTGCGCCAGCGCGCGCCATTTCAAATGCACATTCTTTACCAATACCGCTTGCTGCGCCTGTAATGAGGGCAACTTTACCTTTTAATGTCATAGCGATTCCTTTAAAAAGAGAGGGGTAGTACTTTATAACTCATTGAT
>CALBMZ010000198.1 GCA_937896225.1 uncultured Alcaligenaceae bacterium
ATCAATCAAGTCTGGCGATTGCCAGCATGACATTGGCGGCAGTATTTGCCAACCCTGTGGCGGCCCAAACCACCTCGGCCCTTGACTCAGTCATGAATGCTAAGTTGATTAAGATTGCTGTACCCACTGACTTCCCACCGTACGGGTTTGTCGGCACTGATCTCAAGCCTCAAGGTTTAGATGTTGATACCGCAAATTATATTGGTCAAAAACTCGGTGTTGAGGTTGAACTCGTGCCTGTGACAAGTGCAAACCGAATTCCTTACCTGCAAACCAAACGAGCGGACTTAGTCATTTCTACTCTGGGTAAAAATGCCGAGCGTCAAAAAGTGATCGATTTTACAGTCGCGTACTCGCCTTTTTTTCAAGCGATCTTTGGGCCAAAGTCTATTAAAGTGACTGAATTTAAAGATTTAGCGGGCAAGTCTATTAGTGTGACACGCGGTGCTATCGAAGACCAGGAACTCACTAAGGTAGCGCCTGCCGGTTCAGATATTAAACGCTTTGAAGACAATAATGCTACTGTTTCCGCCTATTCAGCGGGCCAGGTAGATTTGATTGCGACTGGGGTTTCTGTTGCCGAAAATATGATTCAGCGAAACCCTTCAAAGGGTACAGAGTACAAAATTTTACTTAAAGACAGTCCAAACTTTATTGGTGTTGCTAAAGGTGAAGACGCTTTACGCCTAAAAGTGAATGAAATTATATTAATGGGTATTGCATCAGGTGATATAGATAAGCTTTCTCAGAAATGGCTCAAACGTCCTGCTGGCAATTTACCCCAGTAATTGAGAGTTGAGATTGCATGTTTGATGATGTCTTTAAGGAGGCCCTGTGCGAGTAGCCTTAGATTTTTGGGTTGTCATTGCACAGTGGCCTATTTTTTTGACGGGTGTGCTTTGGACAATAGGTTTAACCGCAATCTCAGCTGTTTTAGGGTTGTCAATTGGTGTGGTACTAGGTTGGTCACGTGCCAACGGTCCACGTTGGTTAAGAATGCTAGTGGGGGTTTATGTCGAGTTCATTCGAAATACGCCTTTCATTGTGCAACTTTTCTTTATTTTTTTTGGCTTGCCAGCGATGGGTGTGAAGCTTAGCCCTGAAATGGCTTCTGTCATTGCCATGGTGGTTAATCTTGGTGCTTACTCTACTGAGATTGCTCGGGCGGGCATTGTTGCCACACCCAAGGGACAAATTGAGGCGGGTTTGAGTTTAGGTTTGACCAGATTACATATATTTTTTTGGGTTGTCTTGCCGCCGGCATTGCACAAAGTTTGGCCAGCGTTAGTGAGTCAAGTCATTATTGTCATGTTGGGCTCTGCGGTATGCGGTCAAATTTCAACTCCCGAATTGAGTTATGCCGCAAACCTAGTTCAAAGTAGAAACTTTCGTGTGTTTGAGTCATATATCGTCGCCACATTACTTTACTTGTTATTAGCAATTGCCCTAAGAGCAGTTTTGAATTGGCTGGGTAAACGGTATTTATTTGGGGTGCGACATGGTTGATTTCACCATGTGGGATATTGTGCGTAATCTACTCCTAGCAGCGCGCTGGACAGTTGCTTTATCGATTGTTGCGTTCGTGAGTGGTGGCCTGCTTGGTTTGATACTTTTGGTTTTTCGTATGACCGAAAAACGTTCAGCCAAATTTTTTGTATCGACTTATGTTCAAATTTTTCAAGGCACACCTTTGTTGATGCAATTGTTTCTGGCTTATTTTGGGTTGGCCTTGTTTGGTTGGAAATTGTCACCCTGGGTTGCTGCAAGCTTAGCTCTTATGTTGTACACCAGCGCATTTTTGGTTGAGATATGGCGTGGGTGTGTGAATGCTGTGCCTAAAGGGCAATGGGAAGCCTCGGCCAGCCTCGCGCTTAGTTTTAGGCAGCAGTTGCAATACGTTGTTTTGCCCCAGGCTTTTCGAATTTCCATACCCCCCACCGTCGGGTTCTTAGTTCAGGTCATTAAAGGGACTGCCTTGGCCTCTGTCATTGGGTTTGTCGAATTGACTAAAGCCGGTACGATGATTACAAATGCCACTTTTGAACCTTTCATTGTCTATAGTTTGGTCGCGCTACTGTATTTTTTAATGTGCTACCCAATTAGTTTATATGCTAGATCGCTTGAGGAAAGATTAAATGTTCGTGCCTAACGTTCAGTCAGCACCAGCGCCTATTGTTCATATTTCTGGCCTTAAAAAATCGTTTGGTCATTTACCCGTTCTTAAAGGTATTGACCTTGATATTCAGGCCGGTGAAGTCATTGCGATTATTGGCAAAAGCGGTTCGGGTAAAAGTACACTTTTAAGATGTATTAATGGTCTAGAATCATTTGACGAAGGAACGCTCAGCGTAGAGGGTTTGACGTTATTACATGACAACCCTAAAGCAATGAGAGCACTTCGCCAAAGAGTGGGCATGATATTTCAGAGCTTTAATTTGTTTCCTCATCTGAGCGTTGGGCAAAACATTATGCTGGCACCCAAGCTTGTTAAAGGGCAAACTAAAGATGTTGCTAAATCTTACGCAGAAAAACTTCTTAAACGGGTAGGTCTCGAAGAGAAGTTCAACTCGTATCCTGATCAATTGTCGGGTGGGCAGCAACAGCGCGTTGCAATTGCTCGGGCCCTCGCAGTTAACCCCTCGGTATTGTTATGTGATGAAATCACCTCTGCACTTGACCCAGAGTTAGTGGGAGAGGTGTTAAGGGTTGTTGAAGATTTAGCGCAGGAAGGTATGACCTTATTGATCGTGACGCATGAAATGGGGTTTGCAAAACGGGTGAGCGATCGGGTGGTGTTCATGCATCAAGGTTTGGTGCATGAAATGGGTGAGCCAAATTTACTATTTGGGTCACCTAAAACTCCCGAGTTACAACAGTTTCTTTCCTCTATTCAAGCTTAATGACCATTATTCCAGGCCTAGTCAAAATACTAGACAGTTGCAAACTCTAATTTTTTGGTTATACAGACGTTCAAATTCAGTTGGTGTGACCTAGACATTAGCCGAGTGCCTGCGTACTCGGTTGTCATATATTTCAATAAATTCAAAGATAAGATGACGCATCTAGGTTTTAGTCTTCAGTGTTTGACCATGAACGGTTCGCTTCTTAAATGTAGCAAAGAAGCTCTCTGCAGTTGAGTATCTTTACCTATGGCACTGATGCTAACCTCTGGCAGCAGACGTCAAAATAAAGCATTCAAAATAAAATAACCTTATGTCAACGATACATCAGGGTAAGTCACAATAAAACTAGTGGTTTTAAGGTTCTATCTATAGTATATTATGACATATGAAGCTAATCACATATCTACCTGAGCATCCCTTCGTGTTGATTGCTTGGAATAGGCGCTCCGCTCACAGGCTGTACCCGATGTCTTTAATGGCGATCAATCCCATCAGGCGCTGAGCATTAAAAACGCCAAGCGAGGTCAATAGGACTGGTGTTGGGGGAGGTGCCGTGATATTTATTATGTATGGCTAGTCTACCGACCTGCTCAACAGAGTCTACAGCAACAC
Source organism: uncultured Alcaligenaceae bacterium (assembly GCA_937896225.1). GTDB lineage: Bacteria > Pseudomonadota > Gammaproteobacteria > Burkholderiales > Burkholderiaceae_B > Algicoccus. The sequence continues at coordinate 3,516 of CALBMZ010000198.1, forward strand.
ATTTATTAAATTCAAATTGAGAAAAACGAATGAATTATCCTGATACTAAGTTATTAATTAATGGGCAATGGAGAGACTCTTCTACTGGAAAAAAAATTGATGTTTTAAACCCAGCTACTGGCCTCGTGATTGGTCAAGTTGAACATGCAAGTATTTCTGATCTAGATGACGCATTACTTGCTGCAGAGCAGGGGTTTGGCATATGGCGCAATACACCTGCAATTGAGCGTTCAAATATTTTGCGCAAAGCTGCAAAATTGTTGTCGGAGCGAGTAGACGCCATTGCAACGATTCTGACCCAAGAACAAGGTAAACCGTTAAGTGAATCTAAAGCTGAGTTGGCAGCGACGATAGGTATTATTGAGTGGATGGCCGATGAAGGTTTGAGAGTATATGGTCGAGTCGTACCCCCACGCAATTTAAAATTAACGCAACTGGTTATTAAAGAACCAGTAGGGCCTATTGCAGCCTTCACGCCCTGGAATTTTCCAATTAATCAGATTGTGCGAAAGTTAATGGCAGCGTTAACAACTGGCTGCTCTATCATAGTCAAAGCGCCAGAGGAAACGCCCGCATCACCTGCGGCACTTATTCAAGCGTTTCTCGATGCTGGAGTTCCTCATGGTGTGATTGGCCTTGTTTTTGGGGACCCCGCTGAAATTTCTAAGTATCTTATTGCTCACCCAATTATTCGTAAAATTACTTTCACAGGCTCTACGATTGTAGGAAAACAATTGGCGGCTTTGGCTGGTTTACATATGAAGCGGGCAACGATGGAGCTCGGTGGGCACGCACCAGTCATCATCTGCAACGATGCCGACATTGCCAATGCAGCAAAAGTGCTGAGCGGTGCGAAACTTCGTAATGCTGGTCAAGTTTGCATATCACCAACCCGATTCTTAGTTCAAGAGGGAATCGCTCAGGAATTTATTCGTACCTTTACAAACCATATGGAAAGTACGACTGTAGGCCAGGGGTTAGAAGAGGGCGTGCAGATGGGGCCGCTAGCAAATATAAGGCGCTTAGAGGCCATGAAGATACTCACAAAAGACGCTATAGATCATGGCGCTGAGCTGATGACGGGTGGTGAACAAATCGCTAGTGAAGGGAACTTTTTTAGCCCAACAGTATTAAATAATGTTTCTCTAACTGCAAAGATTTTTAACGAAG
>CALBMZ010000199.1 GCA_937896225.1 uncultured Alcaligenaceae bacterium
TGGGCTTTATTGGCCGGTACCGACTCACCCGTGAGCATGGATTCATCATTACGCAAACGATGAGACTGAATAACTTTGGCATCGGCTGCAATACGATCACCAGCCTCAATCATCACCACATCACAAGGCACCAGCGCACGACTTGATAAGTCTTGCCAAATGCCGTCACGTTTGACTTTGACACGTGGGGTGATCAGTTCACTGAGCGCATTCATCGCCTTTTGAGCGCGTTGTTCTTGTACAAACCCGGTTATGGCGTTGACCAAAACAGCGGCCATAATCACGATTGTATCGACCATATGATTTAGCCAAAACGCCACCCCTGCTGCAACTAAAAGCAGATAAATAAGTGGGTTGTGGAATTGCTTAACCAACCGCATGAATGGGTGCGGCGGACTGGCTTTGGGTAAAAAATTCATACCGACTTCAGTCTGCTGATGTTGTGCTTCAGCAGTTGTTAACCCAAATTGCGAAGACTGTAACGAATCGTATAGTTCGTCAATGTCATATTGATGCCAGTTAACCGATTCAGAGGCTTTAGGTGAGGTCATAATCTACCGTGAGCGGTGCATGATCGCTAAACCGCTCATCTTTATAAATGTGGCTTTGGGTGGCACGTTTGGCTATACCGGGTGTGGCGATTTGATAGTCAATGCGCCAACCCACATTCTTGGCCCAAGCTTGGCCTCGATTGCTCCACCAAGTGAATTGATCCGGCCTAGGGTCAAGCTGACGAAATACATCAACCCAACCTATATCGTTAAAAATGTGGGTTAACCATGCACGTTCTTCAGGTAAAAAACCTGAATTTTTGAGGTTGCCTTTCCAATTTTTTATATCAATTTCGTGGTGAGCAATGTTGAAATCACCACAAATGATGAACTCACGCCCAGTATTTCGGTGTTCTACCATGCAACCTGCTAGAACGGTTTCAAATGAATCGAGGCACCGCATTTTGACATCTTGTCGAATGTCGCCGCTTGAACCCGACGGCAGGTAAACACTGATAACACTCAAATCTGGCCAGTTGGCTCGGATGACGCGACCCTCTCGGTCAAATTTGTCGGCCCCCATGCCGGCCAAGATGTCTTGCGGCGCTTGGCGCGTGTAGAGACCCACGCCACTGTAGCCTTTTTTTTCTGCACAATGAAAGTGCCCTTGATAGCCGTTAGGCTTGATGAGTTCAGGCGCCAAATCGGCTTCATGGGCTTTGAGTTCTTGCAGACAAACCACATCGGGCCTGTTTTGCTCGAGCCAAAAATCAAAGCCTTTACGAAAGGCGCTACGTAAGCCATTTACATTGACAGATGTAATTCGAAACACTAAACACCTCAAGGCGGTAAAATAATAGACTCTATGTATACACCCTAATTGTCCGAGATTATGACTAACTCTGCACAAAACACTCCGCCAAACACTGAATCTGACTCTTTTGATCGATCATCCTTTGTTAAATTTGCTTTGAAAGAGGGGGTGCTGCGATTTGGCCAGTTTGTGACCAAGTCTAGGCGTACCAGCCCTTATTTTTTTAATGCTGGCTTATTTAATGACGGGACGAGCGTTGGGCGGCTGGGGCGCTTTTATGCGCAAGCTTTGGTGCAGTCTGGTCTGTCATTCGATATGTTGTTTGGGCCGGCTTACAAGGGCATACCGCTTGCGACATCAACGGCTATTGCCTTGTCTGCGCACCCTGCTATGACTGGGCATAATGTGCCTTTTGCGTTTAATCGCAAAGAAGCTAAAGATCATGGTGAAGGCGGTCAACTCGTCGGTGCCCCCTTAAAGGGGCGGGTGGTGATTATTGATGACGTCATCACGGCGGGTACGTCTGTGCGTGAATCCGTCGATATGATTTTGGCGGCAGGCGCTCAGCCAGCGGCTGTCTTGATTGCACTGGACCGAGCTGAGCGTTCGGGGCCAGATCACGACCTGACTGAACGATCAGCCCTACAAGAGGTGTCGCACCAGTTCAACATACCCGTTATTACGATTGCATCGTTAAGTGATGTGTTGGAAGTCGTGCAAACCCAAGTTGAGTTTGCTGATTATCGCGATGCGGTACTGGCTTATCGGGCTCAGTACGGGGTCACGGCTTAGGTTTGTCTAGGGAATTGTCAATTGAACGGCTTACTAGAACGGCTCACTAGAACGACCAACCCTTATGCATCACTTCATCGCAGATCAATTTAACAATCAAGCCTGCGCTTTAAGGCTTCATTAACCTGCTGTGGGTTGGCTTTACCCTGGGCTACTTTCATCACTTGGCCCACTAATGAATTAAATGCCTTCTGTTTGCCTGCACGATACTCTTCCACAATGGCTGGGTGCGCGGCTAAAACACCATCAACCATGGTGTCGATTGCACCGCTATCGTTAATTTGTTTGAGGCCTTTAGCCTCGATGATTGAGTCGGGTTCGCCGCCTGACTCACCCACCCACATGGCAGCAAACACTTCACGCGCGATTTTATTTGAAAGCGTGTTGTCAACAATGCGGTTCAATAGTGCGGCCAATTGTTCCGCTTTAACGGGGCATACATCGATGTCAAGATTATCGCGATTGAGGGCTGCTAGCACCTCACCATTTAGCCAGTTAGCCGCTAGTTTGCCTTGATTTGTTGGCAGCTTGCTGACTACCACTTCAAAGTAGGCTGCGGTTTCTCGATTGTGACAAATTTGTAAGGTGTCAACTTCAGTTAGGCCATACGTCTGAGCAAAACGCTCGCTGAGTTGTTGTGGCAACTCGGGCATGTTGGCTTGAACTTCAGCGACCCACTCTGGGCTGATAATAAGTGGGGGTAAATCGGGGTCAGGAAAATAGCGGTAATCGTGAGCATCTTCTTTGCTACGCATGCTGCGCGTTTCGTCACGATCTGAATCGTAGAGGCGGGTTTCCTGAATAACTTTGCCACCGTCTTCAATGACTTCGATTTGACGTTGAACTTCAAACAAAATGGCTCGCTCTAAAAACCGAAAAGAGTTGACGTTTTTGGTTTCAGTACGTGTGCCGAACTCTTTTTGACCCAAGGGCCGAACGGAAACGTTGGCGTCAATACGAAATGAGCCTTCTTGCATGTTGCCGTCGCAAATGCCTAACCACACCACTAAGTTGTGTAGGGCGCGGGCATAAGCCACAGCTTGTGCTGCAGAACGCATTTCGGGCTCAGACACGATTTCCAGCAATGGGGTGCCAGAGCGATTTAAGTCTATGCCCGTTGAGGCTTCACCATGTGGACCGGGGAAGTTGTCGTGTAACGATTTTCCGGCATCTTCTTCGAGGTGGGCGCGGGTTAGGTTAATGGTGGTGGGTTGGCCGTCAACTGAAAAGCTGAGTGAGCCACCCAGCACAACAGGTATCTCAAACTGACTAATTTGGTAATTTTTAGGCAAATCAGGGTAAAAATAGTTTTTACGCGCAAAAATTGAGCGTGGCGATACGTCAGCCCCAATTGCTAAGCCAAACTGAATAGCTCGTTCGACAGCACCTCGGTTTAATACAGGCAGTGAGCCAGGTAGTGCCATATCGACTGCGTTGGCTTGTGTGTTGGGTGCCGAGCCAAAAAGGGTTGGGCTACCCGAAAAGATTTTAGAGGCCGTTGACAATTGAACGTGCGCTTCTAAACCAATGACGACTTCCCAGTTCATACGGCCCCCTTTTCAGAATGCTTAGGCCGTTGCGCATGCCAATCGGTTGTGTTTTGAAAATGATGTGCAAGCGCCAAGAGTTGCCCTTCCTCAAAATAATTACCAATCAGTTGCAAGCCTACCGGAAGCGAACTGCCATCAAATCCGGGGGCAAAACCGCAGGGTATAGACATGCCGGGTAGGCCCGCTAAATTTAAGCTGAGTGTGTAAATGTCGGCTAACCACTCGGCTGTTGGGCTTTGATCTGTTTTGCCCATAGGGGGGGCAACGGTTGGGTTGACTGGGCCTAAAATCACATCGCATTGAGGCCCTAAAACAGCTTGGTAGTCTTCGGCAATTAAACGCCGAATTCTCTGCGCTTGCAGGTAGTAGGCGTCGTAATAGCCGTGAGATAAAACATAGGTGCCCACCATAATGCGGCGCTGCACTTCAGCCCCAAAGCCTTCACTTCGCGAACGTGCTGTCATGTCTGTAAGGTCGGTGTATTGCTCGGTGCGATGGCCGTAGCGAATGGCGTCGTACCGTGCCAAATTGCTTGAGGCTTCAGCAGGTGCAATAACGTAATATGCAGGAATGGATAGGCGCGTATGGGGTAAAGATATGCTGACCCTTTGTGCACCCAGTGCTTCAAATTGTGCAATAGCGGCTTCAACTGCTTTGGCCACGCCGTTATCGAGCCCAGGCCCAAAATATTCTTCGGGTACGCCAATGCGTAATCCAGCGAATGGTTTCGCTCCTAAATTTTGAAAGCGTTGGTCGTGTTCAGTGAAATCTTGTTTGACACGACCGTGCTGATTGGCAACGCCTCGGCAAGTCTGAATGCTGGTGGCATCACGTGAGTCAAAGTTGCTCATACTGTCGAGCATGAGCATAAGATCGTGCGCGCTTCGAGCAATAGGCCCCGCTTGGTCTAAGCTTGAAGCGTAAGCAATCATGCCAAAGCGCGATACCGTGCCATAGGTGGGTTTGATGCCGCTTACGCCACAAAGTGAAGCCGGCTGCCTAACTGAACCGCCGGTATCGGTTCCGGTTGCGGCCATCACTAAGCCAGCTGCCACCGCTGCAGCTGAACCTCCAGAAGACCCGCCCGGCACCACTTTAGGGTGCCAAGGGTTATGTGCTGGGCCAAAAGCCGAGTGCTCGTTACCCGAACCCATCGCAAATTCGTCGCAGTTGAGTTTGCCCAGTGATACCGTACCGACTTGCAAAAGTTGCTCAACAACATGTGCGTCAAATGGGCTTTTGTAACCTTTAAGAATATTGCTGCCAGCGGTGGTGTGCCACCCTTGGGTGACAAAAATGTCTTTGTGCGCGATGGGTATGCCTGTGAGCGCTGTCGCTGAACCGGACGCTATCATTTCATCTGCCGACTTGGCTTGCGCCAGTGAAAGCTCGGTGTTGATGTCTACAAAGGCATTCAGTTTGGTTTGCGCTGCAATTTCATTTAATAGCGTTTGAGTAAGCTCAACCGAACTTATTTTGCGGCTATCTAAGGCGCTACGTAAGCTGGCAATGTTGGGGAAGTCGTTCAGAATTTGTGTCATGCTATTCGAGCACCTTTGGCACAAGAAAAAGGCCCTCGTGTTGGCCAGGGGCGTTTTGCATCAGCCGCTTGCGCTCTGCGGCGCTGCCTGGAGCGGTGACCGCGTCGTCGCGTAAGCGTAAAGCGACCTCTTCAACCATTGAGAGAGGGTGGGCTAAAGGCACAATCCCTGTCGTATCGACGGCTTGCAATTCGGCAATTAGATCGAAAATCTGGTTGAGTTCTGCTTGAGCCAGTTGCTGCGCCTCTGGTGAAAGGTGAAGCCGAGCGAGCTTGGCGATGCGGGCGGTGTTTGATGCGTTAATGGCCATAAAGATAATTTAATAGTGTAAGGGGTAGTTTATTAAGGTGGCAACAAGCGTGTCACGAGTAATGAAGAGTGTAAATAGCTTAATTGAGTAAGTGTTAGTACTGATTATAAGTTATGATACTCAAGCAAACAAAAGCTTAAGTAGGCATTTGTTTTTGTAACTAAATTTAACTTTTTTTTTGGCAGACCCCGTATGTTCGGATTCTTGCGTAGTTTTTTTTCTAGCGACATGGCTATTGACTTAGGTACCGCCAACACGCTCATTTATGTTCGGGGTAAAGGCATTGTTCTTGATGAGCCGTCAGTTGTCGCGATTCGCCACGAGGGTGGGCCGCACGGTAAAAAAATTATTCAAGCGGTGGGTCGTGAAGCCAAGCAAATGTTGGGGCGAGTGCCAGGCAATATCTCGGCGATTCGCCCAATGAAAGACGGCGTGATCGCCGACTTCACTGTTACTGAGCAAATGCTCAAACAATTTATCTTGATGGTGCACCCGCGCAATATGTTCGCGCCGAGCCCAAGAATTATTGTTTGTGTGCCATGTGGGTCAACCCAAGTCGAGCGTCGCGCCATCCGTGAATCAGCTTTAGGTGCGGGTGCTAGTCAGGTTTATTTGATTGAAGAGCCGATGGCTGCAGCAATTGGTGCCGGTCTTGATGTATCTGATGCAACGGGTTCAATGGTGGTTGATATTGGTGGAGGCACAACTGAGGTTGCGGTTATTTCTTTAGGTGGAATGGTTTACAAGGGTTCGGTTCGGGTTGGTGGTGATAAATTTGATGAAGCAATTGTTAATTACATTCGCCGCAACTACGGCATGCTAATCGGTGAACCTACCGCTGAGTACATCAAAAAAGAAATTGGTTCAGCTTTTCCTGGCGGTGAAGTTCGTGAAATTGAGGTTAAAGGTCGTAACTTAGCTGAAGGTGTGCCCCGTAGTTTTGTGGTCTCATCCAACGAAATTTTAGAGTCACTCACTGACCCTTTAAATCAAATTGTGTCTGCTGTTCGCATGGCACTTGAACAGACGCCACCTGAATTGGGCGCTGACATTACGGACAAGGGTATTGCTTTAACGGGTGGTGGGGCATTGTTGCGTGACTTAGATCGTCTACTTCAAGAAGAAACCGGTTTGCCTGTCGTCGTCGCGGAAGACCCCCTCACATGCGTGGTACGAGGTTGCGGTGAAGCACTAGAGCATTTAGAACAATTAGGTGCCATTTTTATTGACGATTGATGGGTTGGTCGGCGTGATGTTTGGTGACGCGACCAGGTCAATTTTGTTTGCCCGCAAGTGATCATGTCAAAAAACTCAAACTTAGAATTATTCAGACGTGGTATTCCACAAGAGTTGATATTCATCTTTTTGACAGTTTTTTCTGTCTTTTTGTTAGTTATCGACACGAAAACCACTTGGCTTGATACGGTTCGTCAAACCCTTTCGCTTAGTCTTTATCCCGCCCAAAAGGCCGTCATGTCCCCTAGAGATGTTGTGCTTTGGGGGCAAGGTGTCATGAATGCAGCTGAGCTGATTCAAAATGAAAATGAAGCGTTACAGCGTCGTCGAATAGAGCTGGCTCAAGTGGCTTCAACAGCCGCGCAGTTGTCCACTGAAAATGCCCAACTTAGACGTTTGCTTGGCATGCAAAACGACAAAAATGAACGGCCTGCCTTGGTGGCTGAAATTCTTTACGAGGCGCCCACCCCCTTTAATCGTCGTCTTATCTTTGATCGAGGCGCACTTGATGGTGTGGCGCCTGGCATGCCTGTTATTGATGAGGGAGGGTTAGTCGGGCAAATTGTGCGTGTCACACCGATGTCTTCAGAGGCCGCATTGTTAACCGACGAAGTGGTTTCTATACCCGTACAACTGGGGCGTACAGGGCTTAGGTTGATCGCGTTTGGTTCAAATTACGCAGGCAAAATAGAAGTTAGATACTTTGAATCAGATGCCGATATCAAACCAAGCGATTTATTATTTACGAGTGGTATTGGAGGGGCATACCCCCCAGGTTTGACGG
>CALBMZ010000200.1 GCA_937896225.1 uncultured Alcaligenaceae bacterium
GACACGCGCGCCCTCTCTAAACAACAAAGTTTACGGGGCGTTTTTAACGAGTCGCTCAGTCGAAACCATTTGGTGGAGCAAAAAAAATCAGCGTCAAGACCGTAAAAGCTTGAAAACCGATTTTTAAGGTCTATCAAAATCAATAACTATTTTGCAGCCGCCTTTTTAACGGGTGGTAAATCAGTGCAATGACCCTCAGCCGCTTCAGCGCACAAACCAACTGACTCACCTAAGGTTGGGTGGGGATGAATGGTTTTGCCAATATCAACAGAATCAGCCCCCATTTCAATGGCTAAAGCGACTTCACTAATGAGATCACCCGCATGTGTACCGACAATACCGCCACCCACAATACGTTGCGTGTCAGCATCGAACAACAATTTAGTAAAGCCTTCATCTCGACCATTGGCAATCGCACGACCAGAAGCCGCCCAAGGGAACATACCTTTTTTAACTTTAATGCCTTGTTTACGAGCATCTTCTTCGGTTAAACCGACCCATGCCACTTCAGGGTCAGTGTAGGCAACAGACGGAATGACACGAGCATCAAAGAAAGCTTTATGACCCGCAGCAACTTCAGCGGCCACATGGCCTTCATGAACCGCCTTATGAGCCAACATGGGTTGACCGACAATGTCGCCAATCGCAAATATATGCGGCACATTGGTACGCATTTGGTTATCAACTTCAATAAAGCCGCGATCAGTTACCTGAACACCCGCTTTTTCAGCCCCAATTTTTTTACCATTGGGTGAGCGACCCACTGCTTGTAAAACCAAGTCGTAACGCTCTGGCTGTTTAGGCGCATTGGGCCCTTCAAACGTGACATATATACCGTCTGCTTTGGCTTCAGCACCCACTGTTTTAGTACCCATCATGATGTTATCAAAACGATGGGCGTTAAACTTTTGCCAAACTTTGACTAAATCTCGATCAGCCCCTTGCATTAAGCCATCTAGCATTTCGACCACATCTAAACGCGCGCCTAGAGCGGAATAAACCGTGCCCATTTCTAAGCCAATAATACCGCCCCCGACAATCAACATACGCTTCGGAATGGACTTAAGTAGCAACGCCCCCGTTGAGTCAACAATGCGCTCATCGTCTGGCAAGAACGGCAACTTAACAGACTGGCTACCCGCCGCAATAATAGCGTGCGCAAATTCAATGGTGCGTTTGCCTTCAGCGGTTTGTACGTCAATGTGATGCGGGCCAGCAAACTCACCCTTACCCACCACCACTTCAACTTTACGGGCCTTGGCCATACCGGCCAACCCACCCGTTAACTTACCAATCACGCCATCTTTGAATGCACGTAACTTATCAAGATCAATAGTGGGTGCCGCAAAGGTAATGCCATGCGCCGCTAATGTTTGTGCCTCTTCCATCACAGCAGCAGTATGAAGTAATGCCTTAGATGGAATACAACCCACGTTCAAACACACACCACCT
>CALBMZ010000201.1 GCA_937896225.1 uncultured Alcaligenaceae bacterium
GTTTGCAGGTATTTTCGTCTGGAGACCAAGGCATTGATTGGTCAATTATTTCAGCCGCAACCTTATTAACATCAGCACCCTTATTGGTTGGTTTCCTTATTTTTCAGCGACAGTTTGTGCAATCATTTATGAGAGCTGGTATTAAATGAAATTAGTGACGTGGAATACCCAGTGGTGCAAAGGCCTTGATGGGGTAGTGAGCCCCGAGCGTATTGTGAGCGGCGCGCGAGCCATGGCTGATTTCGATGTGCTTTGCCTGCAAGAAATCTCTGTCAATTATGCGGCACTTACCGGCGATTCAGCCTTAAACCAGCCCCAAGCTATTCAGGCTCTTCTTCCTGACTTTGAGGTGGTGTTTGGCCCTTCGGTTGACGAATACGTATCGGGTCACGGCACACGCCAACAGTTTGGCAATTTAATTGCCTCGCGCTTACCGATTTTACAAATTCAGCACCTCGCACTCCCATCACCCGTGGCGCCAGGTGAGCCGCATCACTGGATGCCTCGTCTGTGCACCATTTGCACGGTTCAGGCCGCTTGGGGACCTGTACGAGTGATGACCACCCATCTTGAGTATTACAGCCAAAGCCAACGCCAATCGCAAGCCATACAATTGCGGCAATGGCATCAAACGGCCTGCGATCAAGCGCTTAGACCACCCGTTAGCCTTGCTGTTGATGTTAATACACCGTATCAAGTCAAACCACACACCACTGATACGATTTTGTGTGGTGACTTTAATTTTGAACCGAATAGTGACGAATACCAAGTCTTGACAAGCCCCACTCAAGCACATCACCTGATTGATAGTTGGCGAGTTGCAGAGCCGCTTGCCACTCACCCACCCACATTTCGACTTTACGATGACACCTATGGCCCCGAACCCAGTAGTTGTGACTTTATATTTGTGAGCGAATCATTAGCCAAACGCGTCAAGACAGTAGCGGCTGACACCCAAACACAAGTGTCTGATCATCAACCGCTATATTTGGAATTGAATTAAATGCATGGATGCGTATCGCCTACTGTCGATGAACATACGTATTATTATCATTTCAACAGGTGTTGATGTTTTTATGGGAAACCTCTAGAGCTGTTTGACCCACCACTTGGTAATAAATATCAGGGTCGGTGTCACCCTCGCTACCTAGAATTAAAACCCTTGAGTGACAGTCTAACTTCAAAGCAGTTGAAAGGCTCAGAGAGTTTTTAGCGGCCAGTAGCAAGGCTAAGCCTGTTGTGCCAGTTTCACCTGAAATAATAGCGGCATCATCACTGTCTGGGCAAGCCAATATTTTCATACCTTCAAGTGCATAATGGTCTGATACCGTTGTAAAGGCATCAACACCAGCACGTAAAACTTCCCACGCCACAGGTGACACTTCACCGCACGCCAAACCTGCCATAACTGTATCAAGATCACCCTCAATCGTTACCAACTCACCTGCTTGCGCACTGGCCAACAAGCATGCGGCATTGTCGGGTTCCACAACAATAAAGTCAGGCCGTTTGTCGCCCCACATTAACCAAAACACGGCACACACTGACGCTGCAAAGGCACCGACACCTGCTTGAACCATGACATGGGTGGGTGGAATTTGATCATCTGCTTGGTCGGTTGCTTGGTCGGTTGCTTGGCTGTGTGCTTGGCCAGAGGCTTGACCGAGTTGTTCAACTATTTCTCGTGACATCACACCGTAACCATGCATGACATCAATGGGTATGTCACGATACCCATCGTAGGTTGTGTCAGACACAACTGTCCACCCATTAAGTTCTGCCTGTTGGGCGGCATGGTGCACAGAGTTATCGTAATTGCCCAGAACTCTTATAACTTCTGCACCAAAACCACTGATTGCGTCTGCCCGCCCTTGGCTCACCATCGAATGAACATAAATTACGCAGCGACAACCAAATGTTTGCGCCCCCCAAGCAACGGATCGACCATGATTACCGTCTGTTGCGCACGTAACCGTGAGTTGAGAGACAATGTTTTTAAACTTGCCTGAAATGACTTCTTCAGGGCTGGCAACATGATCTGGGTGCTGCTTCGCAACTGCTTGTTGTATGAGCCTAAATACAGCGTATGCCCCACCTAACGCTTTAAAACTTTTTAATATAAAACGGGTGCTTTCATCTTTGTAGTACAGCTCAGCAATACCTAAAGATTGGGCTAATGCAGGTAAACGATGCAAAGGGGTTGATGCGTAATTTGGCCACTGAGTAATTTCTTGGCTTGCCGCATCAAACCCATCAATGTTCAGCGCTTGCGAGCGTACTTGACCATATTTTTCTTGCTTACTTGCAGCGTTAGGGTTTGCAAATACGGCCACCCCACAGTCTTCAATACTTTTGGTCATGCTGGGGTTACCTTTAGTTAGCCTTTAAATAGTAACGTCTTACGCCTTGTCATTCGCAATGCGCAAGCAGGTCATGCATGAAACAAACTTGGCAAGTTATTTATTCTATCTAAAATATTAATCCATCAAGTCCATTTCAACACGCACAAAATCACCTCGGTAAGTTAATTCGCCCAAGTAAATAACCGTCCCATCTGGTGCACAAAATACGCGTCTTAATTCAGCTACAGGCGCTGATACCGAAATGTTTAATGCGTTTGCGGCTTCTACGCCAGCTGTTGAAATGGTAAGCGTCTGCCGAGCCGAACCGATCTTTACAGCCTTCAAGTCCATCAGTACAGGAATAATAAGCTCGTTACGAAATCTTCGCGGTGCTAACTTAAAGACACGCTCATCAAGATATGCAGAAATCACCGAGGTGTGTTGCATTTCACCCGCATGAATGCGGCGTAAGTAGTGATACTTAGGAGCAAGTATGCCGTCTTCTTCGGTAATCTGCGGTGTACCCTCACCTTCGTTAAGTGGAATTAGAGTAGGTGAATTTTTACGATATAGATCAGCTAACGCCGGTAGAGAAGTCGCGACTCGCATCTGTGGATGAGTTTGTGGTTTACCACGCACAAACGTTCCTCGGCCTTGCTCAGGCAAAAGCAACCCCTCTTCTTTCAATAGCCTAACTGCCTGACGTATAGTCACGGAAGCCACATCAAACTCTTGCTCTAACTTAGACAGAGTTGGAATCTGTATACCAATGGGCCACAGGCCCTTTGTGATGCGTTCACGCATTGCCTCAGCTACTTGGGTGTAAAGCGGACTCGTGCTGTACTCAAAGAATGTTGTCATACCGACTTAGTCTCTCTTGGCGATGGTTATTAATTATATGGACGATTCTGTCTAACTGTATAATAATAGACACAATATGCTCGATTAGTAATTGACACAATATGCACGATTAGTCTTCTCAAGGTCATCTCATAAGGAGTATCCCATGCGCTTTCGTATTCATGTTGCATTCTTTCTAGCACTCTTGATTTCATTGCCTGGCACAGTTTTGGCTCAAAACTACCCAGATAAAACTATCAAGATTATCGTACCATATCCACCTGGAGGGGTCGTAGACATTACCGGTCGCCTTCTTGCCAGTGAATTAGGCCGTGAGCTTGGTGGCAATATTGTGGTAGTAAACAAGCCTGGTGCTAGTGGAACTATTGGTGCCGCCTTTGTGGCCGAAGCCGAACCAGACGGTTACACCGTGCTTCTAAGTGGTGCCGCAACCCACGCCTTTGCGCCTTGGTTATTTAAATCATTACGTTACGATGCAGTTAAAAGCTTCGCTCCTGTTACACAAGTTACAGAGGGGCCGTTGGCACTTTGTGTGAACTCGTCTTCACCTATAAAAAACCTTGACGAGTTTATTAAAATGCTCAAAAAAGATGGTGATGCTGTCACCTTTTCATCAAGCGGAAATGGCACTTATCCTCATCTGTCTGTTGAGCTTTTAAAACAATCACTAAACGTTAAGCCAGTGCATGTGGCCTACCAAGGTGGCGGAAAATCAATAACAGCACTGCTGGGCAATGAGGTTCAATTCTCTCAAAACCATATTCCAATCGTTCTTCCCCACGTGAAGTCAAAACGGCTACGCTGCCTTGCAACAACCGGTGAAACACGCTCAGCAACCTTTCCAGACCTTCCTACTCTTAAAGAATCTGGAATTGACGTGACTGCATCGGCATGGTTTGGTTTGTTTGTTCCTGCAGGCACACCACCCGACATCATCGATCGTATATACAAAGCAACCGCAGCCGCTACCAAATCAGCGACACTTAAAGAGCGGCTCGCCGCACAAGGTGACGCCGTGTTAGTAGAAGGCCCAAACCAGTTCAAAGAATTTCAAGTTCTGGAATTAGAAAAGTGGAAAAAAGTGATTGGCAACTCTGGGCTAACGCTTAAGTAATTCGACTAAACGACAAAACATGAAACAACCAAACATCATTCTTATCATGACAGATCAACAGCGAGCTGACACAATCGGCGCGCTGGGATCACCGTGGATGACAACGCCAAATTTAGACCGGTTGGCAACTGAGGGTGCCGCGTTTACTGAGTGTTTTGTCACATCTCCGGTCTGTGTAGGTGCGCGAGCCAGCTTATTCACAGGAAAGTACCCCCACGGCTGTCAAGTTTTTAGCAATTTTCAGCCTTGGCAACCAACTTGGGTCGCATCTCTTGCAGAAAAAGGTTATCACTGCGTAAGTATTGGTAAAATGCACATCAACCCTTACGATGCACCTGGCGGATTTCATCAACGTTTATTCGTCGAGAACAAAGACCGCCCCCTATTTTTGAACGAACGTGATCGTGCCATATATGACGAATGGGACAAAGCTTTACATGCAAGAAAGCTAATCAAACCATCACGTTTTAACCGTTACGCTGCCGACCCTGAAGCTTATAAGCAGGCACTAGGTGCTTTCCCCTGGAGCCTCGACGCTGATATGCACCCCGACAACTTCATCGGCGATACCGCCTGTTGGTGGATTGAAGACCGCAAGAATGAAGACCCTCTTTTTCTCCAGATTGGGTTTCCTGGCCCTCACCCTCCTTACGACCCACTACCCGAAGCTTTAGCAGCCTATGCTGATGTTGATATACCTGTTCCAACGGTCACTGAAGATGAGTTAAGGGCCCAACCAAACGCCCAGAAAAAGTTGCGCGACAATATGATTGAATTCAACTTCGACTCGATCGCTTGGCGCCGCGACATTCCTGCTGAAGATCTACTTCGTATGCGTCGTCACTACGCAGCCAACGTTACGATGATCGACCAACAAGTTGGCCGAATTCTCGAGACCTTAGATTCACGAGGTTACCTTGAGAACGCTCTCGTGGTGTTTACTTCTGATCATGCTGACGCTCTTGGGGAGCATGGCCACATTCAGAAGTGGACAATGTATGACTCTGTTGTTCGTGTACCGTTGATTTGCTGGTCTAAAAACCTGCCTATCATCTCAGGTCAAAGAGATGAATTGGTTCAAATGTTTGACATCGCCCCAACCCTTCTCGAAACAGCAGGAATAACTATTCCAAACGATTTTGAGGCTCGCTCACTTTGGGGCGCATTGTCAAACAGCCCAGATCACAAACCTCGCGAAGCCGTATATGCTGAACTTGCCCGAGATCATATTCAGACTGGAAGCGAGTTTATTTTGATGCGACGAGACCGGCAATGGAAAATCGTACTTTACCTAGACGACAGTTATGGTGAACTTTATGATCTGAAAGCCGATCCGCAAGAGAAAAAAAATCTTTGGAATGATGAATCCTTAATAAAAATGCGGGAATCGCTTTCGACCGAATGCCTACGTTGGCTAGCGAATGGTAGCTTGTCTGCAAATCGTCCTATCAGTCGTGCAGGACAGCAAGCTATGAAAACCTAGTAGAAAATAAAAATAGGTTTGAATGCCTGCACGCTCATTTTTGTATAAGTAGCCAAGCGATTAGCCGGATATTTTCAAAATTTAATATTAAAAAAACTCGATATATCTTAGGAGATTCCTATGTCACGCCCCAATATTCTTGTCATACAAGCAGATCAGCTCACAGCCAAAGTGCTCCCCATGTATGGGCACAAATTGGTTCAAACTCCAAACTTAAGCCGACTGGCTGATCAGGGTGTCACATTTCTTAACGCCTACTGCAATAACCCTGTTTGCGCTCCTTCCCGCGCTTCGATGCTGACAGGACGCTTATCATCGGCTGTTGGTTGCTATGACAATGCGGCCGACTACCCTTCGTCGACACTAACGCTCGCACACTACTTACGACATCAAGGTTACAGAACCTGCCTATCTGGAAAAATGCATTTTGCAGGTGCCGACCAACTGCACGGTTTTGAAGAGAGGGTAACAACAGACATCTATCCGGCAGATTTTGGTTGGACAGCCGATTGGTCTAAAACAAAACAGCCCTATGCACCCTCAGGTATGAGCCTGCGCTCAATCGTCGAGGCGGGTCTATGTGAAAGAAACCTCCAAATTGACTATGATGAAGAGGTCTGTTGGCGAGCAGAACAATGGCTCTACGACCAAGCGCGTGACAGCGATGACCGGCCATTCATGTTGTGGGCTTCATTTACTCACCCACATAACCCGTTCGTGACAACAAAAAAATTCTGGGACCTCTATGATCATGACAAAATCGACCTACCGTCGGTTCCATACAAGCCTATAGCCGAGCGAGACCCATGGTCACAACGCTATGCCTACACGATCAGAAGTGACGAGCATGACGTGACAGAAGAAAATATTAGAACAGCCCGTCACGCTTACTACGCCATGACTTCCTACTTTGATGCACAAGTAGGTCGTCTGCTAGGGGTGTTAGACAGCATTAAAGCAACTGAAAACACCTACGTGATCATCACTTCTGATCATGGTGAAATGTTAGGTGAACGAGGCTCATGGTTTAAATTTCAGCCTTTCGAATGGTCTGTGCGCATACCGATGATTATTACAGGGCCAGGGGTCAAGAAAGGCATCATTGAGGAAAGAGGCGTATCGCTTCTCGATCTGCTCCCTACATTTAATGATTTAGTCTCTGAAGGTGACCCTGTGCAACCCATCGACCCAATTGATGGGCTCAGTCTCGTCGACATGTTGCATGGTAGCGATTGCAATCGTCAAGACGACGTCATGATGGAGTTTCTTGGTGAAGGGGTATTTGCACCCGCCTGTATCTTGCGACTCAAAGGCTACAAATACGTATACTGCCGCCAAGATCCAGCCATGTTATTCGACCTTAACGCTGATCCCGATGAACGAGAGAATTTGGCTGGAAACCCTAATTACGCCAGCATTGAAGCAAACCTTCATGACGAAGTTCTCAAGCGATGGGATTACGCATCTATTGAACGAGACGTCCTCGCGTCTCAGCAGCGTCGACTGTTTGCGCAAGAGTCGCTTCTCAAAGGGAAATGGACCCCTTGGGACTATCAACCATCAGTAGATGCTGCTCGGCAATATGTGCGAGGGGCGGTAGATCCAAACACAACCGAAACAAAATCGAAAAAACGCTTTCCTTTTGTAGCGGCCGTCAAACCACATCATCCGCGTGACCCCAACAAAGAAGTTGTAATGGGTTCTGTAAACAAAGACAACCCACACGCCACTTCGACATCGAATGATTGATAATTATTAGAAGTACTTTAATCAGGGAGATCAATCATGAATAAAGTCGATCAACGAGACCTGGTCGCTGGTATTATTCTGCAAGCCATTATGAGGTCGGTGAAGCTTCACGCATGGGTGCAGGCTTTTTTCCTGTAACTCTAGGGTGGCTATTGGTCGCGTTAGGCCTTATTGTCTTGTTGCTAGCTTTTCGTAATACCGTGCAGGTGCTTACACCACCACCCTTCGCACTTCGAGCAATAGTAGCCGTGCCGTGTGCAATTCTGGTCTTTAGCCTAGTAGTTGATCGATTTGGTCTAGTTCCTGCCACTTTCGCATTAACACTGGTTGCCGTTCTTGCAGAAAAACCTTTCAAACTTCGTCGCACCTTAATGTTGGCTGCAAGCCTTTCGCTTATTTCCTGGCTTATTTTCATAGTCGGGTTGAACATGACACTGGCTGCATTTATTTTTTAGGACTAATCAATGGACTTGCTCTCATCATTTCAATCGCACTTGGCAATCGGTTGGCACGAAGCATTCACACTGTCTAATCTTTGGTACTGCTTTGTCGGCGTTTTTCTCGGTTGTTTGGTTGGGGTGCTACCTGGTTTAGGTTCGTTAATTGCAATATCACTGCTGCTGCCCATCACCTTTCACCTGCCAACTAGTGGTGCATTGATTATGCTGGCTGGCGTTTACTTTGGAGCCGACTATGGTGGAGGAACATGTTCCATACTACTCGGTGTGCCTGGACACCCTGGCTGTGCTGTCGTTGTTTTAGATGGCTACCCAATGACTAAACAAGGCCGCGGCGGCGTGGCTTTATTTATGAAGTGTGTGGCCTCATTCTGGGGATCAGCGGTTGGCATCATCATGTTAATGTTGTTTGCACCTTGGCTAACCGAATTTGCCATTCGCTTTGGTGCGGTCGAATATTGTTCACTGATGCTCTTAGGCTTAATGGCTGCTTCGACTGTCGGACAAGGCTCGCCAATCAAGGGCGTTGCAATGATGGTCGTTGGCTTAATTCTCGGTACAGTCGGAACAGACATTAACGGTGGAATCATGCGCTTTGACTTTGGAGTTCCTGAGTTAAGCGACGGTTTAGGGTTGATTTCAATCGCGATGGGTTTGTTCGCGGTTGCAGAGGTCATCAAGAGCGCTGGCTCGACAAGGGTTACTTCTGTGACACAAAAGTTCGGGCTTAAAGACCAACTACCCACGCGAAGTGACTGGAAACGTTCAATCGGTCCTATGTTAAGAGGTTCAGGCCTTGGCGCATTCTTCGGCGCGTTACCCGGCACCAGCGGTGGAACGGCTAGCTTTCTTGCCTATGCGATCGAAAAGCGTATATCTAAACACCCTGAACAATTCGGTAAGGGAGCCATAGAAGGCATCGCTAGTCCAGAAGCCTGCAACAACGCCGGTGTGGGTACCGCTTTCATTCCAACCCTAACACTGGGCATTCCGGGTGACGCCATTATGGCTTTGATGCTTGCAGCACTTGTCATTCAGGGCATTCAACCCGGCCCAGAAGTCATGACAGGTCACCCAGAGCTGTTCTGGGGTCTGATTGTGAGCTTTTGGATTGGAAACATTTTTCTCGTGGTGCTCAACATACCACTCATTGGTATGTGGATTCGCCTTCTACAAATTCCATACCCATTGCTATTTCCAGGAATCATACTTTTTACCTGTATCGGTGTTTACAGCACCCAAAACAATATCTTTGATATTTGGACCTTATTGATTTTTGGTTTGGTCGGCTACGGCATGATGTTATTGCGGCTAGAGCCCGTACCCTTGCTGCTAGGGTTCATTCTTGGTGAGCCGTTTGAAGAGAACTTTCGTCGAGCATTGTTACTTTCACGCGGAGACTTTAGCGTTTTCATTACACACCCTATCAGTGCTGCGGCACTTGCTTTAGCCACCGGCGTACTTGCGTGGTCGCTGTTGGCTTATGTTCGTAAACGAAGTAAATAATCAATAGGTTGCTCGGCCTATCAAGACACGCACCCAAACACAAGCGTCGGGCCATTAACCATAATGTTTGGAATTGTCAGTCATGGTGGGGTTACTTTAAGTCAGCTTCTTAATGGTGAGGTCTTGCGCTTTGTCATTTGCAATTCGCAGGTGATTAATTGTTTTTAACAAAGCTTCTTTGGTTTTTTGCAGATGATTAATTGATTTATCAATTCCTGCAATTGCGGCTTCAAAATTTTTTGAGGCATAGGTGTAACTTTTTGAAAAAGCATTTTTCAAACCTTCAAGCTGCTCTTCAAACTTAGTTTGAAGTCTTTTGCTTGCTTAAGCGGGGGCTAATGACTAAAGCTGAACGACGACCTGCTTGTTCGCGGCCTGCTTACGGGTCAAACTCAAGCCACATTACATCAGCTGAATCAGGTACATAATTGCTTGGCATTAAAGCACCTCTTTGCCAACACTTGAGCCAAACGACTCTTCTGCCTGCATATTTTCTGGTGTGATGCGTGCCAGCATGTCGTTAAGAGACAGTTTGTTTTCAACAATAAGCTCAATAATAATTTTGCCTTTCATGACTAACCCCTTACCTCTCTTTTTATGTATCTACATTGTAGATACATGTTCAAGACCAGAGGGTTGTTAAGTTTTCAACCTGTAACCTGTTTTGAATATCCAGGCCAGTACAGCGAGTGCGCTGAACAAAAATAAAAATATCATCACAAGACTGGTGGTCAGGCTCACATCGCCTACGCCGTAAAAGCTCCAGCGAAAGCCGCTGACGAGGTAGACGACTGGGTTTAGCAAGGCGACGTCTTGCCAAAAGGGTGGCAACACTGAGATTGAAAAAAAGCAGCCGCCCAAAAAGGTTAGGGGCGTCACAATTAAGAGCGGAATGATTTGCATTTTTTCAAAGCCGTCAGCCCAAATGCCAATGATGAAGCCCACCAAACTGAACGTGATTGAGGTCAGAACTAAAAAGAACAACATTAAAACGGGGTGCTCAATACGCAGGGGCACGAAGAAACCAGCTGTTGCAAGAATGATCAGACCTAACAAAATAGATTTGGCAGCCGCCGCGCCAACATAACTGAGCACAATTTCAGTGTAAGAAACGGGTGCCGACAGCAGCTCGTATATGGTGCCAGTGAATTTGGGGAAATAAATACCAAACGAGGCGTTTGAAATGCTTTGCGTCAGCAAAGACAGCATGATGAGCCCTGGCACAATAAAAGAACCAAAACTGACACCGTCTATTTCTGGCATTCGTGAACCAATTGCCGTTCCGAAAACAATAAAGTAAAGAGAGGTTGAAATAACAGGCGACACAACACTTTGCATTAAGGTGCGGCGGCTGCGTGCAAGCTCAAACATCACAATGGCACGTATGGCGTGCAGGTTCATACTGAGGCTCATGCTGACACCCCACTTTTACGGTCAGACACGAGGCTTACAAAAATGTCTTCAAGTGAGCTTTGGTTGGTATGTAAATCTTTAAATAGAATGCCAACTTTCGTGAGCTCACTCAGTAACTCAGCTATACCTGCACGGGGACTTTTTGCATCATAGGTGTAGGTTAATACTGTGCCATTTTCAGACAATACTAACCCTTCTGCATTCAAATCTTTAGGTAATTCTAAGATAGGTTGCTGTAATTGCAGGGTTAATTGCTTTTTGCCGAGCTTTTGCATCAGCGCTGTTTTTTCTTCCACCAAAATCAACTCACCGTGCGTGATCACGCCAATACGATCAGCCATTTCTTCAGCTTCTTCAATGTAGTGCGTTGTCAAAATAATGGTGACGCCGGTTTTTTGTAGTTCGCGCACCAGTTCCCACATGTCGCGTCGTAACTCTACGTCTACCCCTGCAGTGGGCTCGTCTAAAAATAATATTTGCGGCTCGTGCGATAAGGCTTTAGCGATCATGACTCGCCGTTTCATACCGCCTGATAAGGTCATAATTCTATTGTTTCTTTTTTCCCAAAGGGAAAGTGATTTTAGGGTCTTTTCAATATGAGCTGGGTTGGGGGCTCGACCAAATAAGCCTCGGCTAAACGTGACCGTGTTCCATACGCTTTCAAATGCGTCAGTTGATATTTCTTGTGGCACCAACCCGATCATTGAGCGAGTGTGACGATAGTCTTTTACCGTGTCGTGGCCATCAACAGTAATGTGGCCACTGCTGGCTGTTGAAATGCCACAGATAATGCTGATTAACGTCGTTTTACCCGCACCGTTGGGGCCAAGCAAGGCAAAAATTTCGCCCTGCTTAATATTAAGGTTTATATTCTTTAAGGCAGAAAAGCCCGAGGCGTAGGTTTTTGAAAGTTCAGAGATTGAAATCATAATACATAGTGTAAGCCTTCGTACTAAAGTTTTAATGCTTTGTCCACATCGTCATGTTCAAACGCACTTTCCATTCTTTTAATCTCTGCAGAGCGGGCACCAGCAACTTTAGCGGTGTACCCATTGATAACCCAAACTACTCGTACAACACATTAATGCGAGCCACATACTTAGGGGTCGGCCCCAAAACGCGGTCGCCCATATGTACAACTGATTTTGAATGCAAGCCATGCCGAAAGAATAAGGCGCTGCCTTTTTTTGGGGTGACTTCAACCCAGCTACCATTTGAATTCATAATTTTGGTTGACCCACCCTCAACGCCATCTTCGGGGCCGTTCAAATAAAGCAGCATCGTTAAGTATGACCTTAAGGTGGGGTGCTCAAGCATTTGGCTTCGGTCTTCACTCAACCGGTAAGCTGGCCAATCACCGTCGATGTGTCGGTTGAAAACATCGCCTTGATCGTATCGATACATATTCATACGATGGCTAAATTCTTTGTACAAATGCGCCCCATCAATTTCAGATGGTAACAAGTGACTGATTCGGCTCATAATTGAACCCATTAAAGACTCATCAGCCAACCAATGCACTGATTTGTTCATGCGCATGCCAGGTGGAGTTCTGATGCCGGGTGCTTCATCTCGAAAACCAAAGCGCTCGCTGGTGGCCACAATAGCGTCGGCCTCTTTGTGCGTGACCACGTTTTCAATGCTGAAAGCCAGCAAGCCGCCTAAGTCTATATTTTCAATCTTAGGGGCCAGTTGTGTAGTCGTGTCAAATTTAAGAAAGTATGGCGTTGCTTCAAATGCAAAGATAGGTGAATCTTGAACGGTATCGCCCATCGGTAAAGAGCCTGTCATGACAGACACTACTCTCGTTTTCGGCCAATCAATTGTATTTTTTTCTGTATCAGGCATGAACAGAGTTTACTATTGATTGGCCCGCACTTAAGACAAATGATGTACGTCAGCGGCGCCATAAACAGGGGTTGGCAAGCCCTCGTATCGAGCTTTCAGTTGTAGACCTAAAAATTGTGAGTAATGGCGATTTTGATGTAGATTGCCACCTTGCACCCAGAGGTGCGGTACTTGGGTGGGTTTCCACATATTTCTAAGCTCACCTTCCCATGGCCCAGGGTCTTTTGGTGTGTCAGAACCTAAACCCCAAACTTTACCCAATTTCTCTGCAACTTCTGGTGATATTAAATCTGCCAGCCACTGGTTCATAGAACCATACCCTGTCGCGTAAACAATCACGTCAGCGTCAAGTTCTGTGCCGTCAGTCAAGACCACAGAGTGAGGTTTTATTTCTTTAATGTTGACGCCACTTTTAAGTTTAATGGTGCCATCAGCGACCAACTCAGATGCGCCCACGTCAATGTAATAGCCCGAACCTCGACGCAAATACTTCATAAATAAGCCTGACCCATCAACCCCAAAGTCTAGTAAAAATCCAGCTTTTTCAAGACGATCAAATAGGTCTGCATCGCGCTTTTTCATTTCTTCAAATAATGGAATTTGAAAGGCAGGCAATACTTTGTATGGAATGCTGGCAAATATTAGATCGGCTTTGTGGTGGTCAACACCATTTTTTATTGCTTGCTCTGAATAGAGCCCGCCTAGCACAACATCCATTAATGTTTTTGAGGGTGATATGTGCGTGGAAGACCGTTGAATCATGGTGACATCAACACCGTCTTCAACCATGGCGGCGCAAATATCATGTGCCGAGTTATTTGAACCTAACACCACTGCTTTTTTACCGCGATAATTTTCGGCATTAGCGAATTTGCTTGAATGAAATTGATCGCCTAAAAAGCTTTCATGGCCCGGAATTTTAGGTACATTTTGGTAACCTGAAACACCCAACGCAACCACCAGCTCTTTAGGCTTTAAGGTCAGCTCGCGACCTTCCCGTTCAACCGTGACCTCCCACTCTTGCCGCGCTTCATTAAAGTGAACCTTTTTACATGAAGTTGAATGCCAGTAATTGAGCTCCATCACCTTGGTGTACATTTCGAGCCAATCACCCATTTTGTCTTTCGGTGTGAAGACTGGCCAGTCATTTGGAAAGGGTAAGTAAGGTAGATGGTCGTACCAAACAGGGTCGTGTAAGCATAGGTTTTTATAACGATTGCGCCATGAGTCACCCGCCTTGGCATTTTTCTCAATGATGATGGCGGGCACACCTAATTTACGCAGCCTTGCACCTAAAATAATACCGGCTTGACCGCCCCCTACAATCACAACGTAAGGCTGTGTGGCGTAACCCAACGTTTGGGCTTCTTCTTCGCGGTTTTCGCGCCAAGTTTTCCGACCAATATGAGCACCATGCTCAACACCCTGTAGTCGATTTTCACCTAACTTTTCTTCATGGCCTTTCAGCTCAACCATGGTGGTGAGAAGCATCCAGATTTTTCCGTCTTTGACACGAACCAATCCTCGACCTCGAGCTAGTTTCGTTTCAAAAGTTAGCCAAGCGGTAATGACACCATCGTCTGCACTGACCATTTCATCTGGTGCAAGAGCCCAATTTGAAGCTTCAATGAGTTTGCCTTGATGTTCAAGCATATCTAATATCTGTGCTTTACCTTCAAGGGTTTTAATGTTCCAAGTAAACGCAACCAAATCGCGCCAGTAACCATCGTCTTGAAAATAATCAGCTACTTGTTTAAAGTCAGATTTTGCAAATGCAAGATTAAAGGCATCTAGAATCTGTTGAATTTTGGTTTCATGGGTCGTATCGAGCATGTTGTTCCCTTAGATAATTCTGGCTTGGTTTAAGCGCGAGTGCTGTCTAAATGCTGATGTGTAAAAACGCTTCTTAGCGTCATTTAATCAGTGGGTGATGCGATAATTTGTCAATCATTACGTCAATGATTGTTTAACTTATCATGAGACCAATCGTGACAACAGATCGGGAAAACCCTTGTTGCATCAACATGGGAAACTTTTATTTAGCGCTTAAATTGAACGCAATTCTGTTGTGCATGGCAATACACTCTAAGCTTATTGATATGATGAAAGCAGTTCGATTAAGCTGTCGTGCGGCATACCATGAGTGCACACCTTGAGCGCAGGGTTTGTTGGCATCAGAACTTCAGATTTTTGTATGAGGTAGGCCACCGTAGGTTTCCCAACCAACACTGGCGAGCCAACCACAGTCAATGGGCAAGCTCACTCCAGTAATGGCACTGGCTTGGTCTGACAACAAAAACACAATGCCATTTGCCACTTCATTTGTTTGAACCATACGACCTAATGCTGCCTGCTTAATCAGCAACGCCTGATCACGATCACCCTGATCAATGGCAGCTTGTAAAGCAGGTGTTTGTGTGTAACCTGGGGCAACCGCATTGACCCTCACGCCTGCATGACCCCATTGCCCAGCTAGACACTGAGTAATCGATAAGACCCCTGCTTTGGCAGGCGCATAGGCATGTAAGGGCACACCGCAAGTTGAGGTGATCGAAGCAATATTGACAATTGAACCTCTTTTTTGCTCTGCCATATGTGAACCAAATATGGCGCAGCACAGGTAGGTTCCTCGCATATCTGTATTGACGACAAAATCCCAATCTGCCATGGAAAGTTTATCGGGCGTCTGACGTTTTTGTATCACGCCTGCACTGTTCACTAAACCATCTACGGAACCATAGGTTTCGATGATGGTAGCGTGTGCTTCGCGAACGGAAGCTTCATCATTGACATCAATTGGCAACGTCTGCACACCAAGTGCTTTTAACGCTGGGTCATGTGTTTTATCAGGCAAGTCTAAGCTCACGACCAGATGCCCGTCGGCATGCAGCCTTTGAACGACTGCCAAACCAATACCACTTGCACCGCCCGTGACAGCAAAAACTTTTTGACGCATCATGACTCTACCTTTTTTTATCAGTTAATTTACAGCAATTTTTATCTTTTAATTTACAGCAAAGTTGAGCTATAAAAGTAAACACGCTATCAACTCATCTGCTTCTTGAGGTTTTTGAGCATATTATTACGAAACTGAGTACAAAAAAATGAATCGAGACATTGCATGTTAAAACTAGATAACCACCTTTCAGGGCGCCATTTCCTACATATTCCTGGCCCAAGCCCGGTGCCTTCTCGGGTTCTACGCTCAATTAGTTATCAAACAATTGACCACCGTGGTCCTGAGTTTGGTGCGTTGGGCCTTGAGATTATTTCGGGTATTAAAAAGATTTTTCAGACCCAACAACCTGTGATTATTTATTCGGCATCTGGCACGGGTGCATGGGAAGGCGCAATGGTCAACGTACTCGAGCCAGGCGACCAGGTGTTGTTTTACGAAACCGGGCAGTTTGCAAACTTGTGGCGTGCGCTGGCGCAACGTTTAGGTTTAAATGTTGAGGTGGTAGGTAAAGCAGGCCAAGACACCTGGCGATGGGGAGTTGATGCCGCGGTGATTGAAGAACGCCTATTGAAAGATACGCAACACGAAATCAAAGCGGTATGTGTGGTGCATAACGAAACATCAACTGGTGTGACGTCTAATATTGCTGCGGTACGCCAAGCAATTGATGCTGCAAAACACCCTGCTTTGCTCATTGTTGATAGCGTTTCGGGTATGGGTGCCGCAGAGTATCGACACGACGAGTGGGGGGTTGATGTCACCGTGTCGGGCTCACAAAAGGGCTTGATGCTGCCACCTGGCATTGGCTTTAACGCTGTGTCTGAACGCGCCATTGAGGTGAGCAAGCACAATCAAACCCGCAAGTCTTATTGGGCTTGGGACGAAATTTTAGAATCAAATAAAACGGGCTTTTGGCCTACTACCCCTAGTACCAATCTTTTATACGGTTTACATGAAGCCATCGATATGATGCTAGCAGAGGGCTTAGAGGCCATTTTTGCTCGCCATCAACGTTTAGCGTCTGCATGCCGCTTAGCCGTTCAAGCATGGGGGCTTGAAAATCAATCTTTAGACTCAGATGCCTACTCACCTGTATTAACCTGTGTGGCATTGCCTGAGGGTATGAATGCTGACAAACTGCGCCACCACGCCTTAGAGAAATTTAATTTATCGTTAGGCACAGGTTTAGGTAAGCTCAAGGGTAAAGCGTTTCGTATTGGCCACTTAGGCGATTGCAACGATTTAAGCTTAATGGCAGCTTTGAGTGGGGTAGAAATGAGTTTAGAGTCAGTGGGCTTCAAGCCTAAGGCCAGCGGTGTCGTGGCAGCTCAAGATTTTCTAAAGTAAATTTCAGCGGGAAACCCATCACATGTCACTTATTAATTACATTACGCAAATTCAATTTGGCTATGGTGCGCTATCGACCTTACAACAAGAGTGCGACCGAATAGGTATCACCAAGCCTTTTATCGTGACTGATACAGGTGTTCGACACGCAGGCATTGTTGATCAAGTTTTGGCCGGTCTGAATGGCGTGGTGCACCAAGATATTTTTGATGAAACGCAAACCAACCCCAATGAAAAATCTGTACTAAAAGCTGCTACGCTTTATCGCCAAGGGGGTTACAACGGCATTATTGCAGTGGGTGGCGGCT
The DNA here is from genome assembly GCA_937896225.1 of uncultured Alcaligenaceae bacterium. Taxonomy (GTDB): domain Bacteria; phylum Pseudomonadota; class Gammaproteobacteria; order Burkholderiales; family Burkholderiaceae_B; genus Algicoccus. Next base: position 17,389 of record CALBMZ010000201.1, read on the forward strand.
CTTCTATTGATTTGGCAAAGGGCGTCGCTATTTGTGGTACCCACGAGGGGCCACTGCGCACTTTTGCACTCATTGAAGGTGGGCTAGCTAACATCACCGCAGCCGCTGCACCGGTCATCGCTATTCCAACGACCGCTGGAACGGGAAGTGAGGTCGGTAGGGGTGCCATTCTCATTTTAGAAGATGGTAGAAAAGTAGGTATCATTTCACCGCACATTGTTCCCAAGGCCGCCATCTGTGACCCTGAGCTTACCCTTGCACTGCCGTCTCAGTTAACGGCAGCGACGGGCATGGATGCCATTGCTCATTGCATCGAGACCTTTCTTTCACCTGCTTTCAACCCCCCTGCTGACGGCATTGCTTTAGATGGTTTGTGGCGCGCATGGGCTCATATTAAAACGGCAACGTTTGAGCCTGCAAACAAAGAAGCTCGCTTGAATATGATGAGCGCTTCGATGCAAGGCGCGCTGGCTTTTCAGAAAGGGCTGGGCTGTGTGCATAGCCTCAGCCATTCATTAGGTGGCATTAACCCAAAACTGCATCATGGCACCCTAAACGCTATTTTCTTACCCGCCGTGATCGAATTCAATAGCTCAGCCCCAAGCGTCATTGAGGGTCAAAAGTTAGCACGTCTGGCTCAAGCCATGTCTTTAAAAAGTGGGCAAGACGTGGCACCTGCTATTGCGTCTATGTCTCAGCAGCTCGGTTTGCCAAGCGGCTTAGCGGAATTGGCTGTCACAAAAGATTTATACCCACGCATTATCGAAGGTGCCCTGGCTGACCATAGCCATAAAAGTAGCCCACGCGAAGCGAGTGCGGCAGATTATGAAGCGATGCTAAGCCAGTCGATGGCATAACGCTTTTCGAATAACCTCAAAACATGAATGTCTGACAATTTACGCTAGGCTGCCAGCCGACAGGCAGGAAACGAATCGATCAGTCATGAATACGAAGCCAATTTTGAATTTGCTCATCGCTTGTAAATTCATCTACTGAGCGGGCTGACACACCCTGAATACTGCTTTCAATTTGGCGTGACAAGTCTTGGCCTGGCCCTAGCTCTATGGCGACATCAATGGCCATAGAAGATAGTGTTTCAACACACCAATCCCATCGTATGGGTTCGGCCAGTTGACGCGACAAAGTGGTTGCTGTATGCAAAGACTGACGCTGAAGACTGCCATCTATACCCGTTACAACGGGAAAGGTCGGTTCAGATTTGACGAATGACTGAACTAAATTAGAAAAGGGCTCTACTGCGCCATTTAGCCAACGAGTATGCGAGGGCACTTCCACAGGCAATCGCTTTAAATCTATACCCACCATGTCTGCATCACTCATCAATTGATTGAGTACTGGCGCTGGCGCACCGATTACAAAGTCGCCATCAGGTCGATAAATAGCAATAGGTATCTGTTGCCGTTCAAGTGCCCTATTTCTGGCGGCACGTTGAGTAGGCGATGTACGGGCACGACATAAGGCCATGCAACTTTCGCCTAGAAGGTAATCGTCAAAGTACTCGTTCATCAAGCGGGCACGTTCTCGTACTAGGTTAAGTGTGTTGTTTGTATCCATCGCTCCGGCGACATGCCAAGCCATCACTTCACCGAGTGAGTAACCTGCCACAGCAACAGGTTCAATGCGAGCGACGGGCAATATAGGTGCAAGTCTTTGCCAATTGGCAATTTGATAAAACGCAATAGCAAACTGTGCGTTTGTATTTTCAAAAAGAGTCACGTCATTCAATGATTGCCACCACGTTTCGATATCTTGTTTCAGCACGTCTGAGGCAATTTCACGCAGTTCAGCCAAGTCAGGTGCGGCCAGCATATTGTTGAGCATGGTGCGGTGCTGACCGGCTTGTCCTGAGCAAAGAATAACCAATTTCATGATGATTCGACTTTGTAAACTAACCATGTGGCAGCCAATAAATCTGCGCTGCCGCCTGGGCTTAGGTTGCGAGCCACCATCGAAGTATGCAAAGATAAAAGTCGCGCTCGCCATTGGGCATGTTCAACGCCCCCGTCTCGGTTAAATTGTCTGGCCGCACGTTGCACATCAATTAGCCCCGCTTCTCCGCCGCGCCAGAGTAAATTGGTGTCAATCAGTTCAGCCATCAGCACCATCAAGGTACCAATTAAAGCTTGTTCTTGATCAACCCCTGCGGCCAAGAGTCTGCGCAAGGCGGGTAAGGCCATGTCGTACACAGCCGGAAACCCAGCTGCAGCCTGTTCGCGGGCACCACCCACTGCAAATTGCTTATAGACGATTTGACCATGTGAACCAGCACTTTGACTTCTAGCCGCTAGTATGGCCGTCCCCCAAAGTTTGGCAACTGTCATGCCGCATGTTTGGGTTTGTATTTCAGGTCGAGTTGACTGGTAGGCGCTGGCGGCAGCCAATAAGCCCAAGTTAAAGATTGCGCCACGATGGGTATTGGCACCGTGGGTGGCCGCAAACATGCGAGACTCTGCAGTAAGGGCAATTTTTTGAAGTTCAGGGTAGGTTGCCGCCTGTAAACCCGCCTGTGCAATGTCTGCAAAATAGCCCCGCAAGGCTGCAATGCTGTTAACAAAACTGGCGTAACTCATATCGCGATGACTGCCCGAATCAACGGGGGTGACCAAGCCAGGTTTGGGCCAGGCATTGGCCTCATGCTGCAGGGCGTCACAACATATCGCATCCAGTGCAGCGGGTGTGATAGTTGATTGAACGGGCGCGTTAACTTTCATGACAAAAAGGCGTATTTAAAAAATCGTTCACTGACATCAATTGAACTGTTGTGTTTGATTTAACCAGAATTTTTGCACCTGTGTGCCGTGCGTTAGCCAGTTCACACCATGAAACGGCCCAGCGTTGATTCATGCGTATTTCACCGTCTATTTTGGGGGAACACAAGCAATATGTTTCCAGCACGCTTAAGGCTTGTTCCACACCTGCGCGGTGCGTGCAATCAATCAGTACATCCAGATCACTATCGGCATTTAAGCAGTTTTCTTGAGTGTAAAACTGATTCACTAATGAGCCGTAACATTGAACGGTTAAGCCAATGGTTTTGAAATCATTCGTCAAGTTTGTCATGACTGATCGCCAGCTTTGGGGGGCCGTATTAATTAACGTACTCAGTTCGGGGGGGGGGTAATGGTTTGTCACGCGATCAAATGTGGCAGTGACCGCAACACGTTGTTTGGGTACGGTCACGTTTACGGCACTGGGCATCGTAAACCCTACACGCAGCAAACCGTCTCCGTCAACTTGCCGCCCCACTACGAATGGTCTGTTGAGTACTAGCCATTTCTCAAGAAAAGATCGGTGTTCAGTCAACACTTCGATTTGATGACCACTGTCTAGGTCAAGATACACCAAATCGTGACGTCGTAACATTCGGCGATTAGCCTGATATGTCTGAGCCAATTTGAGCGGCTAAGGTGCGACCACCCCGCTCTTTACCCAGTTGGTGACGCGCATCTGTTTTGGGGTTGTTGATTGCTTCGGTGAGTGCGGCAGCCAGTAGGTTAGGCCAGTCTTGCTCTGACCCGTCTCGCCATAATGTGGTGACGCCGCCCATACGCCAATAATTGTCTGCACCCGGGGCAAAAACGGGCGACTCTTTTGCCAGTGATTGCAAGCGGTCAAAGTCAATTTTTGTGACGCGTGACATGGCGCGAAGATCCATCACGCGGACCTGTGCACCAGGCATGGCGCACACGATATCGCCCAACAAACCGTAAGCCAAAAACCCACCTGAAACGGCTTCGCCATGAATCAGGGTGACAATTGTATGGCCCGATCGACGAGCCAAGTCTGTGCAACGCGCAACGTGCGCGAAGTAACCATTGAGCCCTAATACTTCTTCGTGGCGCGACAACGCTTGGCCCTGTGTGTCGGCAATAAAAATAATGGGACGGGGCGCTTGACCAACGTCTGCTTCAACCACTCGTAATATTTCAGCAGCAATCGCTAAGGCAAGGTCGCCATCCATTGGAGCGGCATTCCACGTACCCATGACGGCAACGGGTTGACCGCCGACTTGAGCGCTACCGCTTAAGAAAAAACCGTCCACACGAACGGTGTGTTGGTTTGCACCAAATAGTTGGTCAAAAACTTTCACATCACTCATGATTTCACCTCGGCAACGGAAGTGTTGAGTTGTTCATTGAACGCAGAGGCGGAAAGCATCGCCACACCTTCAGGGTGCGCAAAGCCAGCTTGTCGCCAGACCTCAATACCATCAACCGTATGGGCATGTTTTTCTCGACGCTGAACTAACGTTGCATGCTGTTGCTTGAGTGTGGCCAAGTCGTTTGCGCTGCGCTGGACAGGGCTCATCGCTGCAATAGCCCCCTCACGAAAGGCTGCAACGTCATCGTCAACCAATTGGGTCGCCTCGCCCAACGCCCGGCGTACTTTGCCGCCCGTGACGCGCCAGACTAGTGAACGGTCGCGTGAATCAAATTCACCCACGCCTTTAACGGTTTCAATCACTTCAGGCCCAGACAAGCCCAAGCGACCTTCTTCAGACATGATCACTTCATCGCACAGGCGAGTCACAATACCCATACCGCCAAACGCCCCACACGACCCACCCACCAAAGCAAAAACAGGTACGCCAGCGGCTTGGGTAGCCATCAAGGCACGCATAATCTCAGAAATAGCGATCAAGCCTGCGTTTGCTTCGTGCAAACGTACGCCCCCTGAATCGACTAGCAACAAAACTGCGACGGGCTTCTCAACCGCAGCGCGATCAAGTAGGCCTCGAATTTTTGCACCATGCACCTCACCCACCGCACCACCGTTAAATTTACCTTCTTGTGCCACGATAAAAACAGGCTGGCCATCAAGCCTTGCAGAACCCACCACCACACCATCGTCAAACGCAACGGGCGCATCAAGGCGCGCCAAATGTGGGCTGGTGAAGCGCTTAGAGGGGGGGCAAAATTCGGTAAAACTGCCGGAGTCAACCAATGTTGAGACTCGGGTTCGAGCGGTGGCTTCAAAAAAACTAACGCGTTTGTTATGCATCAGAACCCTCTTGGCTTTCTTCGTAGGCCTGAGTCAAGCGTAAACTTACCACAGCTGGGGTTGCCCCCGCATCGTTAATCGAAATGTTCAAGCCACCCACTTTATGTCGCTCTGAAAAATCAGCCAGTACGGCTCGCCAAATATCTTGGAACCCGTCTGCCGAGGTGTTGACTTCAAAATGACACGACTCAGGGGTGCTGTTTGCTTCAATCATGACTTCAAGGTTGCCAGACGACACCACACCGCACAAAGCGCTTTGTTGTAAAGCGCTAACATGCAAAGAAGGCAAGGTTATTTCAAATCTTTCCATTTCACAAACTCCTACCAGTTGCGGAACTTCTTTGGCGGGTCATACAAACCGCCAGAAGCATGCACCAGATCTTTAATGCTGCGTGCGGCCAACAGATCACGGTTCGCTTGACGGGTATCAATGCCCAAATCTTCAGGTCGTTCAATGATGCCACGATCGCGCAGGTTTTCTACAGCCCGTTTATCACGCCCCATACCAACGGGTGTGTAACCCGCTACCCCTCGTATGGCTTGCTCACGCTCTTCATCTGAGCGACACAGCAATAGGTGGCAAATGCCTTCTTCAGTAATGATGTGGGTCAAATCTTCGCTGTAAATCATGACGGGCGGCAAAATCATTTTTGCAGCTTTGGCAAGGTCCCATGCGTCGAGGTGTTCGACAAAGGCGGGTTCCATGTGTTCACGAAAGGTTTCCACCACTTGGGCAACGAGCTTTTGCCCACGAGGCATATAGGTGTCACCACGGGCCTCTTGCCCGGCTTTGATCCACGCGGGTGAAGCGTGGCGTCTGCCACGTGCATCAGCCCCCATGTTGGGCGCGCCCCCAAAACCCGCAATACGATCTTTGGTCGCAGTAGAGCTATTGCCGTGCAAGTCGATTTGTAACGTGGAACCAATAAACAAGTCGCATGCATAATGACCAGCAGCTTGGCTAAAGGCACGGTTTGAACGCATCGAACCATCGGCACCGATAAAGAATATGTCTGGGCGTGCCGCCACATACTTTTCCATACCTACTTCAGACCCGAAAGAGTGCACCGATTTGACAAAACCCGCTTCAATTGCGGGGATCAATGTAGGGTGCGGGTTGAGTGCCCAGTGGGTACAAATTTTGCCTTTTAAACCCAGATCAGTGGCGTAGGTTGGCAACAGTAATTCTATGGCTGCCGTATCAAAACCAATGCCGTGATTGAGTCGCGTGATGCCGTATTTTGCGTATAGCCCTTTGATGGCAATCATGGCGGTGAGCACTTGGGTTTCAGTGATCAAAGACGGGTCGCGTGTGAACAAAGGTTCTACGTAATGGGGCGTAGGAGCTTGCACCACAAAGTTAACCCAGTCAGCCGGAATATCAACCCGTGGCAAGGTGTCAACAATTTGATTGACCTGCGCAATCACGATGCCGCCTTTGAACGCAGTGGCTTCAACAATGGCGGGGGTGTCTTCGGTGTTGGCGCCAGTATAAAGGTTGCCTTGTCGGTCGGCCATTTGTGCGGCAACGAGAGCGACTTGAGGGGTCAGATCTATAAAGTAACGGCCAAACAACTCAAGGTAAGTATGAATCGCGCCAATGGTGATGCGGTTACTTTCTACTAAGCGCGCCAACCGGCCCGCTTGGGGGCCAGCAAAAGAAAAGTCAATGCGGCTGACTTGCCCACGTTCGATTAAGTCAACATGCTCGGGTAAGGCCAGTACCGATTGCACCAAGTGCAAGTCTCGAACCTGCTGAGGGTCGGTCTGCACCATGGCACGCGCTAAAAAATCAGCCTGCTTTTGGTTATTGCCTTCAACGCAGAGCCGATCGCCCGGTTCAAGAACCGCCTCGAGCAATTGCACAATATGGTCAGGGTGAACGTTTTTGCCTTCGGCAAATTTTGATGCTCGCTCGAGCCGTCGGGTGCGGCTCTGCCCGAGCGTATTCCACTCTTGCTGGGTACTCATGTTAGAAGCCGCCGTAGAAATGATTGGGTAGCCAAGTCACAATTTCGGGAAAAACACATAAGATGATGATGCCTAGAAACATGAGCCCAATAAAAGGCAAGGTTCCCATAATAATATTTTTTAGTTTTATTTCTGGGGCAATACCATTTATAACGAATAGGTTTAAACCAACAGGCGGGGTAATCAAGCCAATTTCCATCAAAATGGTCATGACAATACCAAACCAAATCAGGTCAATACCCATTGCATTGAGGGTTGGCAAAATGATAGGGGTCACCATAAGAATGATGGCTACTGGTGGTAAGAAAAAACCGAGCACCAACAGAAATACATTGACCCAGAAAAAGAAAACCCATTTTGATAAGCCGAGCCCCACCAACCAGTTGGCTGAAGCCTGGGTAATGCCAAGGTAACTCATCACGTATGTAAACAAAAACGACGTCGCGATAATCATCATGATCATCGTGCTCTCGCGAATGGTGCCAGAGAGAATTTTTTGAATGTCATCTAGGCGGTAGCACTTATACAGCACAATTACCATCAAGGTGGCACCCGTCGCACCAATACCTGCGACTTCTGAAGGTGTCGCCCAACCGCCATACATGGCAATCATAATCACGGCAATTAAAATCAGAAACGGCAACAAGCGCGGCAAAGAAGCTAAGCGGTCAGACCAAGAGTAATAATCAATTTCTATAGCGGCCAAACTTTCAATTTCTGCTTGCGATTTATTTAGTTTGGCTTGGGTGGCTTGTATGAAGCGTCTTTCAAGGTTGTATTTGAACATGACCCAAATTGAAAATAACAAAATGAGCAACAAACCTGGGCCAATACCCGCCATAAAAAGTCGGCCAATAGACTGTTCAGAGGCTAGGCCATAAAGAATCAAGGTCAGTGATGGCGGTATCAAAATACCTAAGGTGCCCCCAGCCGCAATAATGCCTGTAGCCAACCCTTCTGAATAACCGCGTTTAACCAATTGTGGAATGCCTGAAGACCCAATAGCTGAACAGGTTGCTGGGCTTGAACCACACATGGCCGCGAAAACCGCACAGGCAAACACGTTGGCAAGGCCCAAACCACCCGGCACCTTATAAAGCCAAGCATTCAGTGACGAGTACACATCTGCACCTGCTCGAGTTTTACCAATTGCCGCCCCCATCAACACAAATAAAGGAATGGTGAGCAAGGTAAAGTTGTCGAGTTCAGCAAAAACGGTTTCAGCGACTACCCCTAAATGGGCGGATGGCATAAAGCCAGCCATGAAACCGAGTGCAGAAAGACCCAATGCAAAGGCAATGGGCATACCTGAAAAAAGTAATAATGTTGTGACGCCAGCGTAGAGCAAGCCAATTGTTGCGGTGTCCATTATTCTTTCCACTCAGCTGCTGTTGAATACTGTTGATGCTTTAAACCAAACACCGATTCAATAATTTGAATCACTAATTGTGCACTCAAGGCTGTGCAACCCCATGCCATAAAGAAGTAAGGGATCCATAATTTAGGCCCCCACATACTGTCAGTTACACGCCCATCTTCGAAGGCTTCAAAAAAAAAGTGCCAAGAGTTCCAAGCCAGAAATGCACAAAAAACAAGTGAAAGCACGTCACCAATTAAGACGCGCCACCTTATGGCGGGTGGCTTCATCATTTGATCGAGCACTTCAATTGAAACGTGACCACGCTCCAACTGTGTATAGGCTGCGCTCATGAAGGTAGCGGTTATCAGCAAATAGATCGATAACTCAAGCCCCCAGTCTAAGGGGGTATTAAACGCATATCGCATCACGACGCCA
>CALBMZ010000202.1 GCA_937896225.1 uncultured Alcaligenaceae bacterium
GTAATTGAACAATAGATTGAGCTATAGATTGAATTTTTTCTGAGAATTGACCAGTCAAAGAACCTGCTGCAGCTTTGGCAGCAGCAACAGACGTTGCATCAATTAAATCTGCAATAGCTTCTGCTTGTGTTAAATCAATTTTATCGTTAAGAAATGCTCTTAATGAAAACTCACCCGGTTGTGCAAGACGGACACCCTCTGTTTTTCCAACTTCAATGACTCTGGCTAAAAGTCGCTGTAAAACGGCGCTACCACCGTGTCCTTGAAGTTCTAGAACGTCTTCACCAGTATATGAGTGAGGCGATACAAAAAATAATGCAAGACCAACATCGATCGCTACGCCATCGGAATCGTTAAAAGGTAGGTAGTGCGCCATTCTTGGTGTCAAGGGTTGACCCAGTAACCTTTCGATTAAATTCTTGAGGTTTGGTCCAGATATACGAATTACACCAATGCCACCACGCCCAGGTGCAGTAGCGATGGCTGCAATGGGTGCGGAGTCAAAGTCGCTCATTTAACGATGTACAACAGCTTGAGCTTTAGTGATTTTTTGGGTTATGTACCACTGTTGTGCAATCGATAGAATGTTGTTAACACACCAATAAAGTACTAAACCAGCAGGGAAAAAGAACATCATGCCGCCAAAAATAACAGGCATAAACATCATGACTTTGGCTTGCATAGGATCAGGTGGTTTAGGGTTGAGGCTCATTTGTAAGAACATGGTTGCCATCATGACTGCCGGTAAAATAAAGAAGGGATCACGAACAGATAAGTCGTCAACCCATAGTACCCATTGAGCACCACGCATTTCTACGCTGGCAAGTAATACCCAGTATAGGGAAATAAAGACGGGTATTTGAACCACAATGGGTAAACAACCACCCAGTGGGTTAATTTTTTCCGTTTTATACATTTCCATCATGGCCATGTTGAGCTTTTGCTTATCGCCACCAAACTTTTCACGAAGTGCAGTCAAGCGGGGTGCAACTTGCTTCATTTTTGCCATTGACTTGTAACTAGCGGCTGACAATGGGTAAAAAATTGCTTTAACAACAACCGTTAAGGCGACGATTGTCCAGCCCCAATTGCCTAAAATGCTATGAAGCCAAGTCATTAAAATAAATAAAGGTTTAGCAATAATTGTGAGCCAGCCATAGTCAACCACTAAATCTAATCCTGGGGCAAGTGCTTCCAATGATGATTGATCTTGTGGGCCGACCCATAATGACGACTTAACCGTCACAGGGTTAGAGGGCTCAACTGTTCCAACAGGTTCTATTGCGCGTACTGCAAAAACATCTTTTTGGACTTCCGCCATGTCGTAGTAACGTTGCTGACCTTGTACAGGTACCCAAGCCGTAACAAAATAATGTTGAATCATAGCGATCCAACCATTGTCAGCTTGTTTCACAAATTCAGTTTTATTTTTTTCAATATCTGAAAATGATATTTTTTGAAATTTACCTGCTTCGGTATAAACCGCAGGACCTGTAAACGTATGATAAAAACTAGACGTATTTTCAGGGTCACGACCGTCACGACTGATTTGTAAATAAACAGAAGGACTAATACCTGCTGCGGTTAAGTTTTCAATTTTATGATCAACATCAATAGCATACGTGCCACGATGAAGTGTAAAAGTTTTGGTTAATCGAACGCCATCAGACTCAGCTACAAATGAAACAGGCAATGTGTCGCCTGTCATTTCAGTTTCAGAGGTTATAGGTGTAAAAGAGCTAAGATGTGTTGGATAGCTTTGTCCCTCGGGTGCACCCGTCAGGCCTGTTTGAACAACGTAGGTGTGAGCAGGTGTTTGCTCTAGTAAAAGAGTTGGTTTTGATTTATCTTCAGTGGATGGAAACTTTAATAATTCAGCTTGAACAATTTGTGCACCGATTAAATCAAAAGTCAGTTGTAGAACATCAGTTTTAACAATAAACGGTTTAGAAAGTGCAGTGGTTGGTGGAACAATTAATGCGGGAGCAGATTGGGAGCCTTGGTTCATAACGGGGGCTTGTGGAACCCCGTTAGGCGTGTTTGCTGAAGATTGCGGTGTTTGTGCAATAGGCTTGTTAGTTGATGACGTAGTAGATGTATCAAACAGAGAACCATTACCGCTTTCCAACTGCCAGTTGTTCCATAGCATGAGCAGAGAAAAAGCAAAAATCATCAATAAGATGGTGCGACGGATATCCATGCGAGCCCAATTCAAAAATTCAATAAAAACCGATGCAAATGCACCGAATGACAGCCATATAGTTTAACGTTAAACCGAATAACCTAAAGTCTTATTGTTATAAAAACACAGCCCCTAAGCTTTACTTTTAAAAGATGGAACGGGATCGTGCCCACCATGACACCATGGGTTGCAACGACCAACTCTTTTTATACACAACCAACCCCCTTTTACTGGACCCCAGATGCGTATAGCTTCCAATGAGTAATTTGAGCAGGACGGTGTAAAACGGCAAGACTGACCAAGCCATGGGCTTAAAAAATACTGATACCCACGAATAAGTTTTAGCATTAAAAAAGATAAAACCTTCAATGAAATTGCCCCAATAAGCGATCAGCCTCTTGTCGAACAGTTTTTTTTAGTTCAACAAGTGTGAAATTGCGTGCATTCGCTTGAAGACGAATGACGTAATCGCCAAGTTTGAGTTGTGTTCGTTCTAAGCGAAATGCTTCTCTGATAACACGTTTAACAGCATTTCGAGTAACGGCCAAAGGTGCTTGACGTTTACCCACAACCAAACCTAATCTGGCAGGATTGGTATGTGAGGGTAACCATGAAATGGTTAGAAACTTGCCACGGGCAGACGGACGCATTTTTAAAACCGCAGCAAATTCCTCTGGGCGGTGTAGGCGAGTTTCAGGGGGCAGAGTGGCGCAATTGCGCATTAATTAACGCCTAATCGTCGAAAGCAGAAAAATAAAGGTGAGGAAATAAAGGCGCCATAGACCCCACCTTACATTAAATGGCTAAATAGCTAGACTGTTAAACAATTAAAAGATCTAACAATTAAACGGCTAAACGTTTACGACCTTTAGCACGACGGGCACTGATGACAGCACGACCGCCACGCGTTTTCATGCGAACACGGAAACCGTGTGTACGTTTACGGCGGGTAACGGATGGTTGATAAGTACGTTTCATAATGGCAAGCTCACAAGGACAAATATAATAAAAAACGAACTAAACAGCGTAGAGCCAACCGGTAAAGAACGATCACCCACGCAATAGATATTCGGGAAAGCCCTCTATTTCATCAAAAAATCCGAGTTACGTCAAATGGTTAGCACGAAAAAACAGGGTTAAAGCACAAATACCCTGTGGATAACTTTCTGTCGAACAGGGTAGAATTGGGGTTTAGTCGATAAAATCTAATGAAAGAATTTTGGCAATCATGTCTGCTTAAGTTTGAGCAGGAACTACCACCCCAGCAATTAAACGCCTGGATCAAACCTTTGACGCCTGTTGAAATTAACGCGTCAAAAGGTCAACTGCGTCTGCTCGTGCCAAACCGTCATAAATTAGAATGGGTAAAGAAAAACTTTTTAAATCAAATTGAACAACTTGCAACAGATTGGTATGGTCAACCCATTGCGGTCTTGCTAGAAATTGCCCCAATAGCTGTTAATCCAGTTGAGCCTACTCCTTTATCTCAGCCCGTCTTAAAAGCTGATGTTAATAACCCAAACGGTTTAGGGTCAAACCATTTAAGTGCAACAAATAATCAGTCCGCTCAAGCGACAAACGAAGCAATGTTGTGGCGTGCATCAACAGAAACTGTTGCGACGACAGAGCCCATTGGGGTTGCTTCAATGGCTTCTAATCATAACGCTTCACGTCTCCACACAGACCTAACCTTTGACAATTTTGTAACGGGAAAGGCTAATCAGTTGGCACGCGCAGCGGCACTTCAAGTGGCAGAAAACCCTGGTATTTCTTATAATCCTTTATTTTTATATGGCGGAGTGGGTTTAGGTAAAACCCATTTAATTCATGCGATAGGTAACGCTTTACTTTCCAAACATAATGGGGCGGTTCAGGTTAGATATGTTCATGCTGACCAATATGTGTCAGATGTAGTTAAGGCGTATCAACGTAAAGCATTTGACGAATTCAAACGGTATTACCATTCATTAGATTTATTATTAATTGACGATATTCAATTTTTCTCTGGAAAAAGCCGTACACAAGAAGAGTTTTTCTATGCTTTTGAAGCGATGGTGGCTCAACGCAAACAAATCATCATTACTAGCGACACCTACCCTAAAGAGCTTGATGGCATAGACGAGCGTTTAATTTCAAGATTCGATTCAGGCTTAACGGTGGCGATTGAGCCCCCTGAGCTTGAAATGCGCGTGGCAATATTGCTACGAAAAGCTGAAGCTGAAAACGTTCAAATGCCAGAAGAGGTGGCGTTTTTCATAGCTAAACATTTGCGTAGTAATGTGAGAGAGTTAGAGGGTGCATTACATAAAGTGTTGGCGTATGCCCGCTTTCATGGGCGTCAAGAATTAACGCTTGAGTTCTGTCGAGATGCGTTAAAAGATTTGTTATCTAAGTCAAATGGGCAAATTAGTGTTGAAAATATACAAAAAACAGTTGCCGATTTTTATAAAATAAAGGTCGCTGACATGTATTCGAAACGTAGGCCTGCCAATATTGCTATGCCACGGCAGGTTGCCATGTATTTAGCTAAAGAACTTACTCAAAAAAGTTTGCCAGAAATTGGTGACTTATTTGGTGGTCGTGACCACACGACAGTTTTACATGCCGTTCGTAAAATTGCAGATTTAAGGTCAAAACAAAACGATTTAAACCACACACTACACGTTTTAGAGCAAACACTTAAAGGGTAATAAAGGGGCATTTTATGCAACTCATACAAGCACAACGCGATGCGTTATTAAAACCGCTGTCAACGGTTGTAGGCATCGTCGAACGTAGGCACACTTTACCAATATTAGCCAATATTCTCATTCGCAAAGAAGGCCAAAACGTCTCGTTTATTGCCACAGATTTAGAGGTTCAAATTACCACTCATGCTAACTTTGGCGTGGGTGAAGAAGTTGATTCTCTGACAGTTGGTGCGCGAAAATTGCTCGATATTTTGCGGGCTTTACCCGATTTAGGTGATGTGCGTTTATCGCAAACCGCCAGCAAGTTAACGATTCAAACGGGTAAAAGTCGTTTTGCGTTGCAAACTTTAGCAGCGGCAGAGTATCCTGTTGTGGCGCAACCCGACCACTATGATGCAAGCTTTAGCGTTGCGCAAAAAGAGCTCAAGCAATTAATGAGTGCTGTGCATTTTGCCATGGCCCAACAAGATATTCGTTATTACCTCAATGGCATGTTGTTGGTGCTTGAGCCTGGTAAGTTACATGCAGTCGCCACAGATGGTCATCGATTGGCTCATATTATGAGTGCAGTAGAAGGTTTAGAGTCAACGCAAGAAGTGATTGTTCCGCGTAAAACGGTGCTTGAAATGTTGCGCTTACTTGATGACTCAGATCAGCCTGTCACAATTGATGTTGCACCGGGTCAAATTCGGTTTAAATTCGGTGATGTTGAACTGGTTTCAAAGTTGGTTGAGGGCAAATTTCCAGATTACAAGCGAGTGATTCCGACAAACTATGTGAATTTTTTTGATTTACCACGCGATTTACTTTTATCAAGCCTACAGCGCGCCGCTATTTTGACATCTGAAAAGTTTAGAAGTGTGCGCGTGCAATTAGGCAGTAATTTATTGAAAATTTCTGCCACCAATGCCGAACAAGAAGAAGCACAGGAAGAAATTGATATTGATTACAGTCACAACTTCATTGACGTTGGTTTTAATGTCAGCTATTTGCTCGACTTTTTAGCCAATACTAAAATTGAAACCATTCGATGGTCGGTAAGTACCGATACCAACGCTTCTGCTCTGTTAACCATTCCTGAAAATGACAACTTTCAATATGTTGTCATGCCAATGAGAATCTAGTACTTATGACTGATAAAAACACAAACCCAGACCAAGGTAGTTACGGCGCTGACTCAATCAAAATGCTTAAGGGCCTTGAGGCAGTTCGTAAGCGGCCTGGCATGTACATTGGTGATACATCTGATGGCACGGGTTTGCATCATATGGTGTTCGAGGTTGTAGACAACGCTATTGATGAAGCGTTAGCGGGCCATTGTGATGATATCGTCGTCACCATTCATTCTGATAACTCTATTTCAGTTACGGATAATGGTCGGGGTATTCCAACTGACATTCATAAAGAAGATGAGTTTCAACGTAGTGCCGCAGAAATTGTTATGACGGAACTGCATGCCGGTGGTAAGTTCGATCAAAACTCATATAAGGTTTCAGGTGGTTTGCACGGTGTCGGCGTATCGTGTGTGAACGCACTTTCAGAGTGGTTGCGCTTAACGATTCGTCGCAATGGCCAAGTGCATCAGATGGAGTTCAAGCGTGGCGATCGTGTTGCACCCTTGGCTGTCACGGGTACAACTGAAAAGCGTGGAACGGAAGTTCGATACTTAGCTGATTCTGAAATATTTAACAATATTGAATATCATTACGAAATATTGGCTAAACGTTTGCGCGAGTTATCGTTTTTAAATAACGGCGTCAAAATTCGCTTGGTTGATCAGATTCAGGGCAAGGAAGAAAACTTTGCGTTTTCGGGCGGTGTGAAGGGTTTTGTAGAATATATTAATAAAAGTAAAACGGTTCTACACCCTAATGTTTTTGCTGTTGAAACCCAATCTGACGTGGGCGGCACGTTAGTGGGCGTTGAAATTGCCATGCAATGGAATGACGGGTATAGCGAGCAAGTACTTTGCTTTACCAATAATATTCCTCAGCGTGATGGCGGCACCCATTTAACGGGTTTGCGTGCAGCATTAACGCGGGTGCTCAACAAATACATCACAGACAATGAGATGGCTAAAAAAGCCAAGGTCGAAACTTCTGGTGACGACATGCGCGAAGGTTTGTCATGCGTCTTATCAGTGAAAGTTGCCGAGCCAAAGTTCAGTAGTCAAACCAAAGACAAGTTGGTTTCAAGTGAAGTACGACCCGCTGTAGAAGACGCGGTCGCACGTTCGCTTGAATCGTGGTTGCTTGAAAACCCAACTGACGCCAAAGCACTTTGTAACAAGGTTATTGATGCAGCACGGGCGCGAGAAGCGGCTCGTAAAGCACGCGAAATGACTCGTCGTAAAAGTGTTTTAGAGGGTGCAGGTTTGCCAGGTAAGTTGGCCGATTGCCAAGAAAAAGACCCAGCCCTGTGTGAAATCTACATCGTCGAGGGTGACTCAGCCGGAGGCTCAGCTAAGCAAGGGCGCGATCGAAAGTTTCAAGCCATTTTGCCCTTGCGCGGCAAAGTATTAAATGTTGAAAAAGCACGTTTTGACAAGCTAATTGCTAGTGAGCAAATTACAACATTGATTACGGCACTTGGCACCAGCATTGGGCCAGACTTTAATATTGATAAATTGCGTTATCACCGCATTATCATTATGACTGACGCCGACGTTGACGGCGCACATATTCGTACATTATTGTTAACTTTGCTTTATCGGCAAATGCCCTTGTTAGTTGAGCGTGGCCACATTTACATTGCTCAACCGCCCCTTTATAAAGTGAAAGCCGGTAAAGAAGAAAGGTATTTAAGAGACGAACATGAAGAAATGCAGTTCATGATGCAATTGTCTTTAAAAGACGCGCAGTTGGTGCCTTCAGTCAATGCTGAACCTGTTCGGGGTGAAGCACTAGGTGAATTGGCTAAACAGTATGCAATGGCCGAATCTGTCATGGCACGATTGTCTCGTTTTATGGACCAAAAGGCATTGGCTGCAATTGTAGGTGGGGTTGATATTAAACTTGGAAGTGCCGAAGAGGCAGAACAAAGCGCCCAAGCTTTGCAAGCCGTATTGCAAGACCCTGTTATGCCTGAACTTGTAACCGTATTTTCACAATACGATGAGGCAGCAGAAACGTATCGCCTCAGAGTGCATCGTCAACATCACGGTAATGTGCGCATTACTCCACTTGACTCTGATTTTGTTCAGGGTGCTGACTATGGTGTGCTTCATCAAACCAGTGAAACATTCAAATCTTTTATTGGTGAAGGGGCGGTCGTATCACGCGGTGAAGGTGAAAAACGTCGTGAACAAGCTATTGCTGATTTTGGTCAAGCGATGACATGGTTGCGTTCTGAGGCAGAGCGAGGTGTCAGTAAACAGCGATATAAAGGTTTGGGTGAGATGAACCCTTCACAACTTTGGGAAACGACTATGGACCCAACCGTTCGTCGTTTGATGCGTGTGCAAATTGAAGATGCGTTGTCAGCAGACCAAATGTTTACAACGCTAATGGGCGATCAAGTTGAGCCACGACGTGAGTTTATTGAAGCCCACGCGTTGCAAGCCGCTAATATTGATATTTAACAACCCTACCAGCCTGAGCCCGCTTCCCATAAAACAGGAGTTTTCGTGGCTTGGGCTTTTTTCATCATATGTAAAAGCGGGTAAGCACGTTGACCCAACCTAACGTGCTCACTTAATGGGTGCGGCTTAAGCTCGTCTAGGTCGTCTATATCAAGTATGGGTTGAGACGTTTCAGCCTCAATGGCCATTTCGATTTTATGAATGGCGTCGGGTAGTTGTTCCGCTGAAAAAACGCCACGCTCAGGTATGCCACCCTCTATATTTTTACCCGCAACACTTAAAACAGCTTTGGCGTGATCACCCAACATTAAAATATCTGCATCAACTTTACTACTAAACGTGACTAACATCGTAAGACTCCGCTATGACAACTTTATGTTTGGGTTCAAGCACTTGACCCATTAACTGTCAGTATTCCTCAAAAAGGAATGCAATGGTTAATTTTAAACACGGTTCGTTATTTATATTTTGCTTGATTTGTTTACCTTTGGCACAGGGTTCTGATGCGTGTTGGCCTCCGTCTTTAAAGCCGATTGCAATTCGAAAATTACCGATTTATAAGCCTACTACCCTTGTGGCTGAGTCAGCGATAGCACCATGTCCGCAAGCTAATGGGCCCTTGCATGGCAAACCCGTTAAGCAGTTTGGTGATGCCCCAGCCCCCTTAAAACGTATGCTGTTTGCTTTTGATGGAACAGGTAATGATGCCTCGTCGCTGACCAACGTGTGGCGATTTGCACAGGGTTACCGAAATGGTGTCGTTCATTATTTGCCGGGTCCTGGTCGAGCAATCGGCGTGAATCAAGAGGTTGACGAAACAGATGTCGCGCTTGCTTGGTCGGCGGGTCAGCGGGTAGCAATTCAATGGCAAAGATTATTAGAAGATTTGTCAGACAAAAAAAACCACATGACTTCAATTGATGTAGTGGGTTTTTCAAGGGGGGCGGCTTTGGCCCGTCACTTTGTAAATAAAATTGTTAAACACGTCAAAAATGGTCGTTTTTGGTTGCAGCACCCTACTATGGGTAAGGTGACAGCGTGTGTCGATTTAAGGTTTATGGGTCTGTTTGATACGGTTGCTCAATTTCATTTACTGGGCATAACTGACCAAACATATGATTTAAAGATTCCTAAGCCGTGGCGCCATGTGTCACATGCTGTCGCGCTACACGAGTATCGTTGGGCTTTTCCGTTGACGGCTGCTGTCGGTGATCAGGTGAGCGAACAAGCGTTTATTGGTGCGCATGCTGATATTGGTGGAGGCTATTTAACACCATCTACCTCACCAGGTTCAACCCCCAGTGATTTGTCTGAAGTGACATTGAGGTGGATGGTTATCCAAGCCATTAAGGCAGGCGTTGAAATAGAAGATCCAAAAGGGGCTCAATTACTTGAAACGGTTAGTCAAAACCCCGTGTTGCATACAGAGAGTCATCAATACTGGGGTGCAATGTCAGCTAAAGATCGAAAGGTGGGCAATCAGCTTCAAGGGCAGCTGGCTCACATGGGTGATCAAATGCGGGCTAATGTGGAAGGCTTGATTCGGCGCCCTGTACCGGGTGCAACCGTGGCAACAGACGTAGCAGGTTGGGTAAATATGTCACCTTATGCTGCGTGGCTTAAAGCGCACGCCATCATGCCTTAAAGGCTGCTAGAAGATTGTTGGGGCTCATTATGGCTTATTGTGCGTCACGGTAAATCTCTTGGGCTGATTCAGGCTATGATTGAAGCCCTATACATTATGCTTTTTTATCTATGCTTGTCGAGCAAAAACAAACCCTTATTGAATGCCTGAACGCAGCTGTTAAGCAGATTCTGCCAGATGCTGAATTTAATATTTTGCTTGAGCGCCCAAAGGTTGCTCAGCACGGTGATGTGGCTTCAAATGTTGCCATGCAACTGGCTAAATCAGTAGGCATGGCACCTCGAGTGTTGGCGCAATCAATCGTTGATTTACTCATGGCAAACCCGCAAGCAAAAAGCTTGATTGCCAGTGCCGAGTTGGCGGGCCCTGGGTTTATAAACTTTAGGTTGTCACATGTAGCACGATGCGCAGTGCTTGATAGTGTTAGAGACCAAGGCAGTGATTATGGGCGTCAAGCTCGCTTGGGTAAAAAGGTGCTGGTTGAGTTTGTGTCGGCCAACCCAACCGGGCCTTTACACGTTGGTCATGCTAGACAAGCCGCTTTGGGTGATGCAATTTGTCACATGTTTGATGCCGTGGGTTACTCAGTGAGTCGCGAGTTTTATTACAACGACGCTGGTAATCAAATTGAAAACCTTGCAATCAGTGTACAAGCGCGTGCGCGAGGAATAGACCCTGATCATCCTGATTTTCCGCTAGAGGGGTACAAAGGCGATTACGTACTCGACGTGGCGCGTGATTACCTTGATAAAAAAACAGTTCAAGCCAGCGATGGCGTCGCGGTCGTGGGCGCCGGTGACCCCGAAGATAAAGAGGCGATTCGTCGTTTTGCGGTGGCTTATTTGCGACGCGAACAAGACACCGATTTAAACGCCTTCGGTTTAAAGTTTGATCAATACTTTTTAGAAAGTTCGCTATATACAAGCGGCCAGGTTGAGCAAACCGTTGAAAAATTGGTTAAAAGCGGCCACACTTATGAGCTCGACGGAGCCCTTTGGTTGCGTACGACTGAGCTCGGTACGGGTGACGATAAAGACCGTGTCATGCGCAAAAGTGAAGGCGGTTATACCTATTTTGTGCCAGATGTCGCGTATCACGTTAACAAATGGTCGCGGGGTTACACGCATGCTGTCAACATACAGGGTAGCGATCATCACGGTACAGTCGCGCGGGTGCGGGCTGGTTTGCAGGCATTAAATGTTGGCATTCCGAAAGACTACCCATCTTATATTTTGCATAAAATGGTCAAGGTTGTAAGGGGTGGGGCTGAGGTAAAAATCTCTAAACGAGCAGGCAGTTATGTCACGTTAAGTGACTTAATTGATTGGGTTGGGCGAGATGCCGTACGTTTTTTCTTGATACAACGGCGTGCCGATACAGAATTTGTCTTTGATATTGACTTGGCCCGTTCTAAAAGTGAAGAAAACCCTGTCTACTACGTCCAGTATGCCCACGCTCGTATCTTTTCAATGATTTCACAAGCAGGTTTGTCACACGAACAGGTTGCGCATGCATCGCCGATGTGTTTGGTAGCACCAACAGAAATTGTTCTCATGCAACGATTAGCCGAGTTTGGACCAACCATAGCCTCAGCAGCGCAAGAGCTTTCACCTCACATCTTAGCGTTTTGGTTGCGTGATTGTGCAGCCGACTTTCATGCTTGGTATAACGCCGAAAGAGTACTGGTTGATGATATTGAGTTAAAGGCTGCTCGACTGAGGTTGGCCGCTGCGACGCGTCAAGTTTTAGCAAATGGTTTGGGTTTATTGGGTGTGTCTGCCCCTGATCGGATGTAATATTTCATATGGTTAAAAGAAAAACATCAGGTGGCAGTACGTTTAAATCGGTCGTAATCGGTTTATTTATTGGTTTGGCCTTGGCTGCGGTTGTTGTGTTTATGGTAATGCGCTCACCCTCACCCTTTGTTGATCGAGCCAGTCGCACGACCACCAGTTCAAGTGAAAATTCAGCAGACCCCCGCGTGGCACCTGACCCTAATGCAGCTTTGGGCGGAGGTTCATCGGCACCCAGCCCAATTAGCCCCCCTACAAAAGATGAAATTGGTGCATTAATTGCTACCTTGCCCATCGAGGTAAATAAACCACCAAAATTGCCACCACCGCCGGTGGCTAAGCCATTACCCCCTGCTCCCGAGTCGGCTAAGCAAGAATCCAAAGATATTCGCAGTTATTATTTACAGGTCGGTGCTTTTAGAGTTTTAGAAGACGCTGAAGCATTACGTGCCCGGTTGCTGCTGTTAGGCTTACCGGTTGAAATTCAACGCGCTGAGGTTAATGGCATGCAGGTTAATCGCGTACGTGCCGGCCCGTTTGCTAAGCTAGATGAAATGAATCGAGCGCGCACGAGGTTAAGCGAAGAAAAAATCGTGAGTACGATTATTCGGCAATAGTTTTGACATTAAGGATCTTTAAATATGCAACACTGGCAAAAGTTTTTATCTGTAGCAGTTTTGTCTTTTTTCGCTTGGGGCAACCCAGTTTTGGCACAAACTTCTTCAGCATCAAGTCCAAAGTTCGTTAACGTGAACCCACCTCAACCGACTGAACCCGGCAAAATTGAAGTGCTTGAGTTTTTCTCGTATGGCTGCCCACATTGTGCCGTGCTTGAGCCGATGGTTCAAACTTGGCGTAAAACGCTACCGTCAGATGTTGCGTTTTATGGCGTGCCGGTCGCATTTAATGCGGGTATGAAGCCATTGCAGTATTTGTATTATGCACTCGATGCAGTGGGGCGTTCTGACTTGCACGCTCAGGTGTTTAAAACGATTCATGATGATAAAAAACGTATTTTTACGGAATCAGCAATTATTGATTGGGCCGCAAGTCAAGGTATTGACCGGGCTAAATTTGAGTCAGCTTTTAAGTCATTTGGTGTTAAATCAAAAGCTACGCGTGCTGATCAGTTGGCGCAAGCGTATGGCTTACAAGGTACACCTTCTATTGCAGTTGCTGGTCGTTTTATGACATCACCTACTGAGGCGGGAGGTTATCAGCAAACGGTTGATGAAGCTAACCGTTTGGTCTCACAAGTGAGAAATTAATAGCTGAATAAATGAATAACATCACTCAGCGTCGTTTAAATCGGTGCTGGAGTGTTGGGGTTTAAGCGGCACTCAGGGCCATAGGGTAAGCGGTCTTCAATGCGCCCCTGTGCCACACGCTCTCGACATTTTTGCCACCACTGCGGTGTCAGTAAGTCTGCATGATGTGACTTAAACACCTGACGTATAACTGGGTCACCTAATAAAAACGTTGCAAATTCCTCTGGAAAGACGTCGTTAGGGCCCACCGCATACCAAGGTTCACTGGCCATTTCAGCTTCTTCATTGGGTGCAGGCGGAATAGTACGAAAATTCATTTCAGTCATGCGTTGAATTTCGTCATAATCGTAAAAAACCACTCTTCCCAATCGTGTCACACCAAAGTTTTTATATAGCATATCGCCCGGAAAAATATTAGCGGCTGCTAATTGCTTAATGGCGTCTCCATATTGAATAATTGCTTTGTTACGAAGGTCGGCAGGCGCCCCTTGTAGATAAATATTAAGAGGTGTCATGCGTCTTTCAATATATAAATGTTTGAAAACCAGAGTGTTTTCAAACTCTTCAACGACGTTTGGTGCCACCTCTCTGAGTTCTTTTAACAACACATTAGAAAACCGTCTTTTGGGCAGCGCAACGTGTGAGTATTCCCATGTATCAGATAGTCGACCGACTCGGTCATGTAGTTTTACCATCTGATATTTAGACCTAACAATTGAGTGGGTCATGCCATCTTTAGCGATTTTGTCTTTAATTAATTTAAAAACATAGGGATATGACGGAAGGGTAAAAACACCCATCACCATGCCCTTTATGCCTGGTGCGATATCAAATTGGTCTGTTGAATGGGCCAAATGCTGAAGAAAATCTCTGTAAAAAAGTGTTTTACCTTGTTTTTGCAGGCCCAACATGGTGTAGATTTCGGCTTTCGGTTTTCGAGGTAACAAGGTGCTAATAAATTGAACATAGGCAGCGGGTACTTCCATATCAACTAAAAAATAGGCGCGTGTAAAACTAAATAATGTTGTTAATTCCGCCTCTTGGCACAACAATGCATCGAGTTTTATTTGACCAGGTGTGTTTCGAACCAAGGGTATGGAAAATGGGTACAGCGCACCTTGGTTAATTAACCGCCCGACAATATAAGCGGCTTTATTTCTAAAAAATAATGACCCCAACACTTGTATTTGGCAATCGGCCGATATGCGTGGGCCGCTCGTTCGCGTGACAACTTGATTGAGTTGATGGCAGGCCATACGGGCTAAAAGCCTAGCATCACGAGGCAGGTCTTCAAAACCAGCCGCCAAGCCAAAGTCGGCGACCAGTCGAATGAGTGTTTTACGTAAACCTTGCGTTGAAGGATAATAAACTCGATATGCAGGCATTTCGCTGTCAAGATAGTCGGTTGCTACAGCAGGGCGAACAAATAAGAAATCGTTGTGAAAATAGTCGCGATGTAAGACTCGGCATGAAACGGAATTAAAGAATGTTTCGGCACATTCAGGTTGACGATTGTCGACCAACAAGTTAACGAATGCTAGCTTGGTTGATTGCCAAAATTCACGCTGTGTCGTTGACATGGGTGTGTCATCAAACTCAACATCAGCCAAACTTTTACTTTGCTTACTTTGATCTTTAGCTAACGCAGGTTCGAGCCTGGCAATACACTCTCTTACTCGCATATCGTAATACTCTATTCGCTCTCTAGACAGTTGCTGTATCGATTGCCAATCACCTGACTCAAATAGCGCCTTAGCGCGTTGAGCACCGTAGCGAAACAACGCATAATGTCGATCAAACGCTGCCAATATAATTTTTGCAACGGCTTCGGGCGTGAGCACTTGTGACGGCAAGGGTTCTATTTTCTGAACATCGGTCAGTTGAATCATGATCTCGTCTTATTTCTGCAGGGTAATTAGCCGTAAATTACAGTTATGATAATTAATAATTAGTGAAAATGTTTAGGTGATCTCAATATATGAATGTACAAGAGCACAAATTACGTTACCCGCTAGGTGATAGCTTGCCCGAATCAGGCCATAGCTTAGAAGTGGCGCCTGGTGTGAAATGGGTGCGCATGCCTCTACCCTTTGCCCTTGATCACATTAACCTTTGGCTATTACGTGATCGCTTTGATGGCCGCGAAGGCTGGACCATTGTTGATGCGGGCATCTGTCGTGATGAGGTTAAAGCAACATGGGAAGCTGTTTTTGAGAGTGAGCTTGAAGGGTTACCTGTTTTACGATTGATTGTCACCCATATGCACCCCGATCACATTGGCCTTGCCCACTGGTTGTGTGAACGTTGGAAGGTGCCTTTATGGATGAGCATGACCGATTACATGACGGCAAAACTTTGGGCGGTGCACAACAGTACTAGCGGCGCGGGTGGTCAGGGCGCGATGCAACACTTTGCAAACCATGGCATGACAGACCCTGAGTCGCTTGCAAAAGTGCATGCTCGTGCTAATTATTACGTGAATTTAGTGCCACAAGTGCCTGAGTGTTTTTATCGGCTGATGCACGGTGATCGCGTTCAAATTGGCAGCCCGCCTTGCAGTTGGGAAGTCATCACGGGTTACGGTCATGCGCCTGAGCATCTTTCACTATATTGTGCAGATAAAGGCGTATTGATTGCAGGGGATATGGTGTTGCCTCGTATCTCAACAAATGTAAGTGTATTTAGTTACGAACCCTTGGCCAACCCACTACCCCTGTATTTAAACTCACTCAACGCCTACAAACCATTACCCGCTAACACCTTAGTTTTACCTTCACACGGCAAACCGTTTGTGGGTTTACATGAACGCATTGCGCAACAGCATGCACACCACAAAGATCGTTTACAAGAGGTTTTAGATGCGTGTGACTACCCCAAAACAACAATGGAAATTGTGCCCATACTGTTTAAGCGTTCGCTTGATTTGCATCAAATGACTTTTGCAATGGGTGAAGCCATTGCTCACTTGCATGCCTTATATTTTGATAACAAAATTCGACGAATGGTTGACCAAGAGGGTATCATTCGGTTCCAAAAATTATGACACATCACATAGACACATCATTAGTACACATTGGCAGTGGTGCATTTGACCCGATCACTCAAACCGCTGCAGTCAGTTTGCCAGCGGTGCGAACAAGCACGGTTCGATTTAAAAATCTTGAGGTGTTAGAGGCAGCTCAAACGCAGCGGGCTCAAGGTTTGCGACCTGTCATGTATGGTATTTCAGGGTTAGAAACTCACCGTGCACTTGAAGAGGTGTTTAACACCTTAGAAGGTGGAAATTATTGCATGCTGTCGCCATCAGGTTTGGCTTCTATACATTTGCTGTTCATGAGTACCCTGCAAACAGGTGATCATGCTTTGGTGTCAGATGGTGTGTATGGGCCGATGCGAACGTTTGATCAAGACTTACTCAAAGGCTTGGGCATAGAGGTGAGTTATTTTTCACCAAATCATGATGATTTAGAGTCGTTGATTCGCCCCAATACAAAGCTCATTTATGTTGAGTCGCCCAGTTCGTTGTTGTTTGAAATGCTTGATTTGCCCGCTTTGTCGCGTGTGGCTAAGCATCACAATATTCCACTCGCCATAGACAACACATGGGGTTCAAGCCACATTTACAAACCCCTTGCGTTGGGTGCCGATATCTCGCTGGTTGCGGGCACGAAATATATTGCTGGCCATTCTGATTTGCTCATGGGCGCACTCATTACCAATCGCGACGATTTAGCGACTCGCATTCATCGCACTCAATACGCGATCGGCAACTCAGTGAGTGCTGACGACGTATGGTTAGCCTTGCGTGGGGTGCGAACCATGGCGGTTCGTATGCCCCATCATGCCCAAAGTGCGTTGAGTGTGTGTGCGTTCTTAGCTACCCACCCCAAGGTGGTGCGCATTTATCACCCCGCTTGGCCAGAAGACCCAGGCTACGGCCTTTGGCAGCGAGATTGCTCAGGTTCAAATGGCATGCTGAGTGTCGAATTTAACTGCACCGCAGAACAACTCAAGCCTGTTGTAAATGCTTTGACGCTGTTTGGTATCGGCTTTTCATGGGGTGGGTTTGAAAGTTTGGTGCAGTGGGTCAACCCATCGGCACTTATGCCTCACCAAACTTGGCAAGGTCAAGATCATGGGGTGTTAAGGTTGCATATTGGCCTAGAGTCGATAGACGATTTAATTGCAGATTTAAAGCAAGCGTTAACATTCATCAGCAAGTGATTCCTCGTGAAGTCAGTTGAGCTTTATATTGGTTGAGACAAAAGACTTGGGCTGGAATATGGTCTAAAACCCCTTAAAATAAGGGCAAGATTGTCGGAATTATGATTTCAGCGTAAATTAACGTTGAAAGACGCATTTTTTTATAGTCGATTCAACAGGGGAGACCGCGATTATGTTCGACATTTTGGTTTACCTGTTTAAGAACTACTACACGCCGCAAGCGTGCCCAACAGCTGATGTGTTGGCAAAACGTTTAGCTGCAGCTGGTTTTGAGTACGACGATATTGATGAAGCCATACGGTGGCTACTCGGCTTAGCTGAAACGACTGAGCATTGTGTCAATCTTGAACAAACGCAAAGTAAAGGCGTGCGCATTTATGTCGAATTTGAACAGCAACAGTTGGGCCCTGAAGTAATAGGGTTTATTAGTTTTTTAGAAACCACCAATGTGTTACCACCCCCGCTTCGTGAAATCGTGATTGAGCGTGCCTTGGCCTGTGCTGACACAACCGTTTCGTTGGAGCGCGTTAAGGTCATTGCCCTAATGGTGCTCTGGAGCCAAGAAGCGGATATTGACTACTTAATACTTGAAGAATTGTTGCGTCACGATAGCGACCCCCTTCTTCATTAAGCCCTTGTCTTCACCCTACGTAGGTCGCTTTGCTCCCAGCCCAAGTGGCCCGTTACACGCGGGTTCACTGGTTGCAGCGGTTGCCAGTTATGTTGATGCTCTTGCTGCAAAGGGCACTTGGCTTGTACGCATAGAAGATCTAGATACCCCGCGTAGGGTTGAGGGTGCATCGCAGACGATTATTCAACAACTGTCAGCTTTGGGTATGCATGCTGTCCAACCCGTGCTGTATCAGTCTGAGCGTTTGGCGGCATATCAAGTTGCTTTTGATAAATTGCAATCAAAGGGTTTGGTTTACCCCTGTGGGTGTACCCGACAAGAAATTGCAGATTCGGTTCGAGTCTCTCAAGCGCCTCAAGCAACCCAAGCAACGCACGTTATCCATAGCACTGAGGAAACCGCGACTCACGCTAATATGACAGGTGTTACGGGTGGATTCGGCCAGATTTTGGTTGCACCTAAACCCTACCCAGGTACATGCCGCCATGGCTTGCCCCCCAACAGAACGGCCCGGGCATGGCGATTTACAGTGCCAAAGCAAACCGTAACGTTTCATGATCGTTGGTGCGGTCAGCAGTCACAAAATGTGAGTAACGAAGTGGGTGATTTTGTATTAAAACGTGCTGATGGCATTTGGTCTTATCAATTAGCGGTTGTGGTTGACGATGCGTTTCAGGGCGTTACAGACGTGGTGAGAGGTCAAGACTTGCTCGATAGCACGGCCCGTCAGCACCTGCTAGCTCATGCGCTTGGCTACAACGCCCCAAACACCTTACATGTACCCGTGTTGTATGATGAGTTTGGCCTGAAACTTTCAAAACAAAACCACGCTCAGGCGTTAAACCTAGAACAACCGTTAGAATGTCTCACGTCATCATGGGTATCTTTAGGTTTTGCCCCATTATCGGTTAACCATGTCACAGCGTTTTGGTACGAAGCAACGCTTATGTGGCGCAATCGTTTTTTTAAGGGTTAACTTGCACCTTTTAAACAATAAAACGTATGATTCGAGCTATTACGGTGTAATTGCCTTTCCAGGAAAAGAATGTCTAAAACATTAATCATTGCAGAGAAACCTTCCGTCGCCCTTGATTTGTCTCGGGTGCTAGGTGGCTTTAAGCGCGAAGGTGATTATTTTGAAAGTGACCAATACGTTTTGTCTTCAAGCGTGGGCCACCTATTGAGCTTGATTGCCCCCAATGACCCAGTAAAGGGAAAGTGGAGCTTTAATAATTTACCGGTTATACCCCCGCGGTTTGACATTGTGCCAAGTGACAAGCGTTCAACAGACCGTTTGAAAATGCTGGTAAAACTGATTAAACGTAAAGATGTCACCGAGCTTATCAATGCCTGTGACGCTGGGCGCGAAGGCGAGCTCATTTTTAAATACATTTTGCAATATGCAGGCGTTAAAAAGCCTGTCAAGCGGCTTTGGCTGCAATCGATGACGCCCACTTCAATTCGTGAAGCCTTTACAAACTTGCGCAGTGATGATGCCTTGAAACCATTAGAGCAGGCCGCACGCTCACGCGCTGAGGCTGACTGGTTGGTGGGCATCAATGGTACCCGAGCCATGACGGCCTTTAATAGCAAAGACGGCGGCTTCTTTAAAACCCCAGTGGGTCGTGTACAAACGCCCACATTGGCTATTGTGGCCGAGCGTGAAGAGCGCATTCGTACGTTTGTCCCTAAAAACTATTGGGAAGTGCACGCCACGTTTATAGCGGCTGCCGGTATTTACGAAGCCAAGTGGTTTGACCCAAAGTTTAAAAAAGACCCTCTCGATTCAGAAAAGCGCGATACCCGTTTATGGGGTGAACCCGCCGCTAAAACCATTCAGGCCGCTTGTCGACAACAGCCGGGTCGAGTAACCGATGAGTCAAAACCGGCGACCCAACTGTCACCTCTACTTTACGATTTAACGTCATTGCAACGTGAGGCCAATGGGCGTTTTGGTTTTTCTGCAAAAGCAACGCTGTCTCTGGCGCAAAGCTTATACGAGCGTCATAAAGCTTTAACCTACCCTCGAACAGACTCTCGTTACTTGCCAGAAGACTATATTGCAACGGTGCAAGAAACGATCGCGGCGATTGCGGGTGGCCAAGATACGGTGGCGCGTAATGTTTCAATTCATGCTGCAAAAGTGATTAAAGAAAAGTGGGTGAAGCCTAATCGCCGTATATTTGACAATAAAAAAGTGTCTGATCACTTTGCGATTATTCCCACCTTACAAGTCCCTAAAGATCTAAGCGAACCTGAAGCGAAACTTTACGATTTGGTGCTCAAGCGCTTTTTGGCGGTTTTCTTTCCAGCGGCTGAGTTTCGAGTCACCACTCGCATCACCGAGGTGCAAAATTACTTTTTTCGTACCGATGGCAAAGTATTGGTGAACCCGGGCTGGATGGCTGTTTATGGCCGTGATGCACAGCAAGACGAAGCCAACTTAGTGGTGGTTGCTGTAGGCGAAACCGTGCGTACCGAGTCGGTTGAATCGATTTCATTAGCCACTAAACCACCACCACGTTATTCTGAAGCGACGTTGCTGTCAGCCATGGAAGGGGCTGGTAAATTGGTTGACGATGAAGAGTTGCGCGAAGCCATGTCAGAGCGTGGTTTAGGAACGCCTGCGACGCGTGCGTCAATTATTGAAGGGCTGATTACAGAAACCTATTTACGCCGGGAAGGGCGCGAGTTGGTCGCAACGGCTAAGACGAAGCAATTGATGACATTGCTAAGTGGTTTAGGGGTGAAAGAGTTGACCTCACCTGAGCTTACGGGCGAGTGGGAGCATAAACTCAAGCAAATAGAGCAAGGTACGCTTGAGCGCGAAAAATTTATGCAAGAAATTGCACAAATCACCCAGGTGATTGTGAAACGCACCAAAGAGTATGACCGCGACACCATTCCCGGTGATTACGTCACGTTAACCACACCTTGCCCCAAGTGCGGCCAAGTGGTCAAAGAAAACTATCGTCGTTTTGCGTGTATAGCGTGTGACTTCTCTATTTCTAAGCATCCCGGTGGGCGAACTTTTGAGCCGGTTGAGGTCGAAGAACTGTTACACGAGCGGCAAATTGGGCCAATGCAAGGTTTTATTAGCAAAATGGGCCGTCCTTTTGCTGCGATTTTGCGTATTGATGGAGATCACAAGTTAGAGTTTGATTTCGGTCAACGTGACGAAGATAATTTAGAACCGGTTGATTTTTCTCAGTCTACCCGCTTGGGCGCTTGCCCTAAGTGCGGTTCAAGCGTGTTTGAACATGGCATGAGTTACTTATGTGAAAAATCGGTTGGCCCTGAAAAATCATGTGATTTCAAATCGGGTAAAGTGATTTTGCAACAAGACATTTCGCCTGAGCAAATGACAAAATTACTTGAAACGGGTCGAACCGATTTGCTTGAGGGTTTCATTTCAAGCCGCACGCGACGCAAATTTAAAGCGTATCTCTCGCGAGGGTCAGACGGTAAAGTGTCGTTTGAATTCGAGCCACGCCCTGAGAAAAAAGGTAAAGCGCCAACTAAGTCTGCATCCCGTAAAAAAACCGTTGAAGGCGTTGAGGCTGCACCTAAAAAGGCGGTTAAAAAAGTTGCGGTTAAAAAAGTTGCGGTTAAAAAAGTTGCGGCTAAAAAGTCGGTTGCTAAAAAAGTTGTAGCTAAAAAAGCTGTGAAAAAAGCGACTAAAAAAGTGACTAAAACAGCCGCTATAAAAGCAACCTAACCCTGATTTCAACGTTAAAGTCATAACAGGCGTCATCGGAGAATGAGAACATGAGCGTCCACACAGATATTAAACGCATCACCGTTCCGCAATTGCTGGCCATGAAAAATAAGCAGAAAATTGTGTCCCTTACCGCGCACAGCACTGCAATGGCTCGCTTGCTTGACCCATATGTAGATTTCTTGTTGATGGGTGATTCAACTGCAATGGTGGCTTATGGCTTACCCAACACCCTATCGTTCACTTTAGAGCAAGTCGCTGCACATACTGCTGCGGTGGTACGCGGTACCCAACGTGCTTGCGTGATCGCCGACATGCCCTTTGGCAGTTATCACGAGTCACCTCAGCAAGCATTTAAAAATGCGGCTTACCTCATTGCTCATGGTGGGGCAGATGCGGTTAAGTTAGAAGGTGGTGAAGTGATGGCGTCCACTATTGAATTTTTGGTTAAACGGGGTATTCCGGTTTTGGGTCATGTTGGTTTGATGCCCCAATCGGTAAATGTGATGGGTGGTTACAAGGCCCAAGGCATGAACGAAGACAGTGCCCGTCAAGTTGAAAAAGATGCTTATGCGGTTCAAGAGGCTGGCGCATTTGGCATCGTGCTCGAAGGTGTGGCTGAAGCGGTTGCAGCAAAAATTACACGCGAATTAAGTGCTGTCACCATTGGTATAGGTGCTTCGCCGAGTTGCGATGGTCAGGTGTTGGTGACCGAAGACATGTTGGGCATTAATGGCGACAAAGTGCCCAAATTTGTTAAACGTTTTGCCAGTTTAAATACCGACATAGAACATGCGGTTCAAAGCTATGCAAACGAAGTGCGCGCCACAACATTTCCTGAAATGAAACATTGTTTTGGTGTTAAGAAATGATCACTTGGCACGTTGTACGCACCTCACCGATTCATGGTAATGGTGTTTTTGCGAAACGAAAAATTCCAGTTGGCACACGTATTATTGAATATGACGGTGCGCGTATCAGCAATAAAGAGGCCGATCGGCGCCACCCGACAAACCCTGACGACCCTTTTCACACATTTTTCTTTGTGTTGTCGTCGGGCAAAGTGATTGATGGCGACGACCACGGCAACGATGCCCGCTGGATCAACCATGCCTGCGCACCCAATTGTGATAGTGAAGAAGGTCGTGCAGGTAAACGGGTTTATATCGTCGCCAATCGTGACATTGCCCGCGGTGAAGAATTGAATTACGACTATGGTTTAGTCATGGACGACGAAATTACACAAACCATACGCGATCAATACGCTTGCCGTTGCGGTGCTTCGACTTGCCGCGGCACCATGCTTTCTGTACCGAAAAAGAAGAAGTCAAAAAAAACGTCTAAAAAAACGTCTAAAAAGAGTGGTCAGGGTTAAGCCACAGTCAAACCGTCAAACCAATAGCCACCAGGCTATACACAGGGCGCTCAATACCCCAGCTGTCAAGACGCTGCGCAGCATAAAAACCCAAGGGGGAAATAAAGTTGGATGTTTCTTGCTTAAAAACGCATCAAGTACCCATTGAACTAAAAAGCCTATAGTCAACATTAATACCCCTAAGTCGGGGGCGGTTAAGGTGGCAAGCCAGCCGATTAAAGCGGGTATGACGCTCCAAATAAACAGCCCACTACGTGGCGTGCCTACGGGGGCGTGAATGGCAACACCCCACCATATAGCCCCTACAAAGCTTAAAATCACCGCCCCATAAGTAACCATACCCAGAAGGGCGATGACAGGTGGCAATCCGAGTGCGGCGTAGTTTGAAAGTGCTAAAACATAAAAAGGTATTAAACCCAAAATACCGGGTATGAAGGCAGCCTTTGGCATGCGCATAGAATAAGATGTGTTCATAAGCTTGATCATATCAAGTCAATCGCGTAGATTAAAGATCAACCCCTATTTTTACCTATGATTTCAGTGACTAAAAATCTTCAACCCTTCATAAACGCGGCTTATTTGGCATGGCTTGAGTCTGACCCCATTGTAAAGTGCGAAATGGTTAAGGCGTTGAGTGCAGATGCTGTCTCCACAACCGTTCAACCATCAGCAGAAATGTTAATACCGCCCAACCAACCTGGGCGCCCTGTTCGGCCCAAGTTAGTTGACCCATTAAGCTTGAGTTCTAGACGTGTTCACACCGCTGAAGGCTTGGCAGCATTGATTCATGCCGTGGCGCACATTGAATTTAATGCTATCAACCTGGGTTTAGATGCCATTTGGCGATTTACTGATATGCCAGATACGTTCTATCTCGATTGGTTAAAGGTTTCACAAGAAGAGGCCATTCATTTCACTTTATTAACGCAACACCTTCAATCATTAGGTTTTACCTACGGTGACTTTGCAGCCCATGATGGCCTTTGGGAAATGGCTTTCCGAACTGCTGATGACGTTTTGGCGCGCATGGCATTGGTGCCCCGCACGCTAGAAGCGCGTGGTTTAGACGCTTGCCCAGCTGTTCGGCATAAACTCTTAAGTGCGGGTGACCCCAGAGGTGCCGCTATCATTGATCGCATATTGCAAGATGAAATTGGTCATGTGGCCATTGGTAATCATTGGTATCGTTGGCTTTGTGATGGCCGTAAACTAGATCCGATATTAACGTACCGAAGTCTGTCAAAAACCTATCGAGCCCCAAAATTAAAAGCGCCCTTCAATATTGAAGCTCGCCTTGCAGCAGGGTTTGAGCAGCAAGAGCTAGATGACTTGTACGATAAAGTGCTATAGCGGTGGGTTACCATCAAGACAATCGTTAAATGTCTATAGGTTAATAGCCATTGTCGTTAAAAATTACGAGCATTTTTAATAAATTTAAAGAGTGAGAACATGAGCGTACCGAAGCGAATAATTGTGGCTATAACGGGTGCGTCAGGTACAGTCTATGGCGTGCGCTTATTAGAAACACTAAAAACCTTAGACGTTGAAACCCATTTGGTCATGAGCGATTCAGCCAAAATTACGATGGCAGCAGAAACAGATTACACGCCTGCTTTTGTGGAATCGTTGGCCACTGAAAAACATGCCTATAAAAACGTTGGCGCCTCAATTGCCTCAGGTTCTTTTCTAAGTTTGGGTATGATTGTTGCACCCTGTTCAGTCAATACCATGTCTGAAATAGCATGGGGTACGACACGCAATTTAATATCAAGAGCAGCAGATGTTATGCTGAAAGAGCGTCGACGATTGGTTTTATTATTTAGAGAAACGCCATTACATGCGGGGCATATAAAAAGTATGGCGCAGGTTACCGAAAACGGTGCCATCGTTATGCCACCCGTGCCAGCTCTTTATGCCAAGCCGCAATCAGTTGATGACATTATCAATCACACTGTGGGTCGTGCGCTTGATTTATATGGATTGGAACACAACCTCATTACGCGTTGGAATGGATTGGGAAAATAATATGTACGTTTATGTTTACTATAAATTTGTGCCCAGTACGAATGAGGCGATTGCTCAACTCAAGAACAATGTAGCAGCGTTGCAGTTAGACGTTTTAAAAGCGTTTCCGGGTGTGCAGGGTCAATTATTTAAACGCCCCAAACACGACCAAGAAGGCCGTGAAACTTGGATGGAAGTCTACAACCTAGAAGTGTTAAATATTGAAGACCCTCAACCGTTTATAGATCATTTGATTCAACTTGCTCAGCAAAAATCGCTACCACAGCCTCGTGCTAACGAGATCTTTATCGCGATCAATACCAAACCAGAGCAACTTATAGATTGTTAAGTTGCTCTAAGCTTTTTGTATCAGTTTCATAATGAGTAGATAACGTTTAATCAGTGAACAACGTCTAATGGGTTTACTGCGCAAGTTGTCGATTGATGGCGCTTAACACTGCTTTGAACGAAGCGGTAACAATATCGCGATCAGTGGCGACACCAAAGCCTGAGGGGTGTTCACCCATTTTGACTTCTACATAGCAAGCTGCTCGCGTGTCGGTACCTGAACCGATGGCGTGCTCGTGATAATCAACAATACGCAACGGCACGCCTAAGCTGTTTACAAAAGCTGAAATGGCGCCATCACCAAAGCCCTGCAAGGTTTTTTTCTCACCATTTACTTCAAATTCAGCGTCAATCGAAAAGGTTTGGCCATCAGACCCGTTTGGGTTGCCTGTAATGCTATGTTTAATCAATTTCCAAGGGTGTGTTTGCGATAAATATTCTTTTTCAAAAATACTAAAAACCGCACCCCCATTTACTTCTTTACCGGTGTCGTCGGTGACGCGTTGAATTGCGCGACTAAACTCGATTTGTAAACGGCGTGGCAAAACCATGCCATGCTCTTGCTCAAGTAAGTACGATACCCCACCCTTACCAGATTGGCTGTTGACACGAATGACCGCATCATAATTACGACCAACATCGGCGGGGTCAATGGGTAAATAAGGTACTTCCCAAATGCCATCTGGCTTTTGAATGGCGAAGCCTTTTTTGATGGCATCTTGGTGTGAACCTGAAAAAGCCGTAAACACTAAATCGCCTGCGTAAGGGTGGCGGGGGTGAACTGGCAATTGATTGCAATATTCAACGCCACGAACCACTTCATCTATGTCAGAGAAATTTAAACCAGGGTGAATGCCCTGCGTGTATAAATTTAAAGCAAGCGTCACCAAGTCGACGTTGCCGGTGCGCTCACCGTTTCCAAACAAGCACCCTTCAACTCTGTCAGCCCCAGCCATAATGGCTAATTCTGCTGCCGCGACAGCTGTACCGCGGTCGTTGTGGGGGTGAACACTCACCACGACACAATCGCGCTTGTTCAAATGGGTATGCATGTATTCAATTTGATCCGCATACATATTGGGGGTAGTGGCCTCAATGGTGGCGGGCAAATTAAAAACAATTTTTTTGTCGGTTGTTGGCTGCCACGTTTCAGTTACTGCGTTACACACTGCGAGTGCAAAATCGGGCTCAGTGGTGCTGAACACTTCAGGTGAATATTGATAACGCCAATCGGTTTGTGGGTAGCGCTTGACGCTTTCTTTAACAAAACGTGTGCCGTCAGTGGCCACTTTAATGACTTGTTCGCGTGACATATTAAAAACAATTTTGCGGAAAGACGGCGCCGTCGCGTTGTAGACATGAATCATGGCACGCTTAGCGCCCGCTGCTGCATCAACAGTACGATCAATTAAATCAGCACGCGCCTGCGTGAGCGCAATAATGGTTACGTCGTCAGGTATGCGGTTTTCATCGACCAGTTTGCGAACAAAATCAAAGTCAGTTTGCGACGCAGAGGGAAACCCCACTTCAATTTCTTTAAAGCCAATGCGTAACAAGAGGTTAAAAAAACGTAATTTACGCTCAACACTCATGGGTTCAATGAGTGACTGGTTGCCATCGCGCAAATCAGTACTCATCCAGATAGGGGGGTGCGTAATACGTTTGCTGGGCCACGTGCGCGCGCTAAAGTCGTGCTCAAAAGGCTTGAATGGAATATATTTTTTAGCTGGGTTTGAAAGCATTTTCTAAAACCTCATATCGTGTATATCAGACAAAAAAATCAATTTTTTTATCATGCCGTGATATTTAAAAATTAGGTGGGTACAAAATAATAAGACTAAACAGCAGTGGCAGAGGGTTGCCGGACGGCCACGTCAGCGCGAGGCCCAGCAACCGATCGTTAGGTTTAGTCGAAGCAGCGCAGAGGCGCTAACCGCTATTTTAGACGCGCCAACACAGCTACCCATGACATGGGTAGTGTTAAACGGTGCGAGATGAGGTAAGTTGCTCATAACCATAGAAGACCATAAATTAAACCATTCTGCAAGTCTTATTGCCGAATGAAGACCGATTCGGCCTTCATTTGTGGCTCAGGAAATATGTTTTGAGTATCATTTGTGGCTTGAGTGGCAGGCCCAGATGAGGGCTGAAAGAGGGGTTGCGTAACAGATTCAGA
Organism: uncultured Alcaligenaceae bacterium; assembly: GCA_937896225.1. GTDB lineage: Bacteria > Pseudomonadota > Gammaproteobacteria > Burkholderiales > Burkholderiaceae_B > Algicoccus. The sequence continues at coordinate 27,635 of CALBMZ010000202.1, forward strand.
TAGGGCGTTTTTAATTAGAAGTGCTTGTGCACGTGCCAACTTGAGTTGAGCTGCTTTACCACCACGCGCCAATTTTGCAGCACGTTGTAAATCACCCACGGTTAATGGGCTATGTTCGGCATTCCAAACCCATTTAATGACATCTAACGTATCGTTAGAAACGCTTGACACAATGAGTCGAGTGTCTAGTATTGAAACGATGGTTGATTTGCCTGCAGCCAAGCTGTGTTCATAACCGCGCCGCAGCCATAACAGCATTATGAGTACACCCACCATGACAACTGCCCACCAAATGTAGGGATTGATGCGGGTCAGCACAGATAAAACTTGAGGGCCAAGGGTTTCAAAGCCCGCATAGCTGACTTGCGCGCCAAAATTAAGCACCCATTTAGCGAGGATAAAACCTAGACAAAGACTGGCAATTAGCACTAAGGCACGCCAAGCCAGACGAACCCATAGAAGTCGTGTGACCAAAGATGCAAGAAATCTTGAGTCTTGTTGTACAGTTGTATATCGCGTTGCAGCATTCATACTTATATTGTACCCATGGGCAGCCAATTTTTAGAACTTCGAACCAGTCAAAGTTTGACTTTGACACCTGCTTTGCAACAATCTCTCAAGGTTTTGCAGCTGTCGGCGCTCGACCTCGATGAGGAAATCATCAAAATTTTAGATGAAAACCCCATGCTAGAGCGCGCAGAAGCACCGCCAATCACAGCAAACCTCTCAAGTTCGACGCGTCTTCAACAGGATGATGAGTCAAACGATAGGTCTGATGCAGCGCAGAAAATCAGTTTGCGCGACCATTTATTTGAACAACTGGGCGTGATACGCAACCTAAGCGAATCCGAATCGCTACTGGTCAAAATATTAATTGAAAACCTGGATGAGTCAGGTTGGTTGTCGTCAGACTTGGAAGAAATCGTTGAAATGGTTTCCCCCTTTGTTGACGAGCCTGCTTTAGCGACACAAAGCGCTCTAAAACGTTTACAAACCTTCGACCCATGTGGGGTAGGTGCACGAGATTTAGCCGAGTGTTTAGCGTTACAGCTGACCTACTGGGTGCCCGAGCGTTGGCCAGACTGGGTGGGTAGCCCAGAACTTGAACTGGCACATGAACTGTGCCGTGAGTACTTACCTGTTTTAGCAACGGGCAATACCAGTCGATTAGCCAGTTTGTTACAAACTGACGAGGCTACCGTTAGACGAATTCATGCTTTATTACTGAAGCTCAACCCAAGGCCTGCCAGCCAGTGGACTACGCCAGAAGCCGATTACGCTATACCTGATGTCATTGTGAGAAAAATCAAGGGTACCTGGGTGCCTATGTTGAATGAGGCCGTGATGCCTAAGTTACGCATTAATACCGAGTATGCCCACATATTGGCTGAAAGCAAACGTGGTCTACACACTGAATTGAATCTAAAAGTTCAACATGCAAAAGGGTTGATTAAAAGCATTGGGCAACGATTTGATACCATGTTGCGCGTAGCGAAAGTCGTGGTGGCGCATCAGCAATTGTTTTTCGAGCAAGGTTGGGGTGCTGTACGACCCCTCACGTTACGTGAGGTCGCTACCGAGTTGGGCATGCATGAATCAACTATTTCTCGCGCTACCACTCAGAAATTTATTTTGACGCCATTGGGTACGGTTGAATTAAAAAAGTTTTTTTCAACTGTTATGCATACTGATGATGGTCAAAATACCTCTTCAACGGCAATTCAATCGCGCATTACTCAATTGATTGATAGAGAAAATACAAAAAAACCATTGTCTGATTCTCAGCTGACCTTTTTGCTTGGAAAAGAAGGCGTCAAAGTGGCACGCCGTACCGTTGCAAAATATCGAGAGGGTTTGCGCATACCCGTGGCCGCTTTGCGTAAATCGCAAGCAGACGCCAATAGCATCAAGAGTTAATAATCGTCTTTGGGGTCAGGCTGCAGCGTGTTAACGTGCTGGGCAAAGTGGGTATCGACCCCAACCTTGGTTGGGTGTGCAGAATTTTTCACGCGCTTTCTCTAGGCAGTTTGGGCGACCAAAGAAGCTTCCTGCTTCGCATGTTTCAACCGCCGCTTTAAGTTGATCTTGCCAAGATTGAGAGGCTTTTTCGGGGGCGGTAATGGGCACCGTAGCGGTGACGCTGGCAACGGATGGTGAGGTGACATCTAACGTTTGAATATCAGTTGGGCCTTGAGGTAAGTCTTGGCCTGCCTGAGACAGCATATCGCCCACTGTGTAAGACTGGCCTTCTCTAGAAATAATGACCATGGGGTCAATGAACCCATCAAACAGTGATTGAGCTTGTAGTTCCCACAGCTGTCCTTGAGCGGGTTGTGGCACACCTAATCTACCGTCTATTAGAGGCTGGGGTGGTTCAGGAATAATGGTGCGCCCCGATGCGTCAGTTTGAGGTTGAAGCGTGGCCACGGGTAAGTTGGTGCGGGTGGTGTCTGAGGCGCCGGGTGCTTGACTGACTAACCAATCACCCAGGCCAAAACCTGCAAAGCCTGCAACGGCTAGCATGATAACTATAAAAGAGATTAAAAATCGCCAAGACATAATCTGAATTGTAGTGAAACCTTACGTTCTTTGTTGAAATCAAACATTTTTTAATGTGATTTTTCTGCAGATACCTGACCACCATGCTCACGCATCGTATGAAAATGAACATCGGGGTGACGTTCTTGTGCCACCCTTAGTTGCGCGGAGGATGTTGCCATAAAAGCGGGGGCATCAATCACGTCATAGGCAATATTAGGGCCATTCACATCAAGAAACGCTTTGAGCACCTTGGGGTCTGTCGCACTGACCCAACGCGCCATACTGTAGCGTGACGGCATCAAGCGTGCCTCAACACCATACTCGGACTTTAGGCGATGTGCGACCACTTCAAATTGCAATTGCCCAACTGCACCAAGCAACATCGCCCCACCTGCTGCCACGGGCCTAAAGACTTGAATCGCGCCTTCTTCACCAAGTTGGGTTAGGCCAATGCGCAATTGTTTAACGCGTAGAGGGTCTTTGACCTCAACGGCTTGAAACAGCTCAGGGGCAAAAAACGGCAGGCCTTTAAAGTGCAAAGTTTCGCCTTCAGTGAGCACATCACCCAAATGCAAAATACCGTGGTTAGGAATGCCAATGACATCTCCAGCAAATGCTTCATCAACCAGTTCACGCCGTTGAGACAAAAACGAAACGACGTTATTGGGTCTAATTTCTTTATTATTTCGGCTTACCTTAAGGCGCATGCCCCGCTCAAAACGGCCAGAACTGACGCGCACAAAAGCAACCCGATCACGGTGCGCGGGGTCCATGTTCGCTTGCACTTTAAAGACTACCCCAGAAAACTTAGGTTCAGTGGGCTCGATTAAACGCTCAAGCGATTCGCGTGGGCCAGGTGATGGTGCGTGTTCAACCAAGGTGTCAAGTACTTCTTGAATACCAAAGTTATTAATAGCCGAGCCAAATAAAACAGGCGTTTGTTTACCTGCTAAAAAAGCATTGCGATCAAACGGCGGAACTGCAGCTTGAATGAGTTCAATTTCAGACTTTGCTTGGGTAAAAAACTCACCGAAACGCGTGGCAATGGACGGGTTGTTTAAGCCCTCAATAATTTCATCTGTTTCATCATCGCGGCGCGCTTGACCAGGCTTAAACACTCGCATTTGATTACGTTGCAAATCGAATACGCCTCCAAATGACTTACCCATACCGATTGGCCATGAAAATGGTACGGTGTCCATACCTAGGTGCTGTTCAATTTCCGACAACAACTCAAGCGGTTCACGTACCTCACGATCAAGCTTATTAATAAACGTGATGATGGGTGTATTGCGAGCTCGACAGACTTGAAGCAAGCGAATGGTTTGTGGTTCCACACCGTTGGCAGCATCAATCACCATCAGTGCGGCATCAACCGCAGTCAATACACGGTAGGTGTCTTCAGAAAAGTCTTGGTGGCCTGGGGTATCGAGCAAATTAATTACGCAGTCGCGATATTCAATTTGCATCACAGATGATGCAACCGAAATGCCACGTTGCTTTTCAATTTCCATCCAGTCAGAAGCGGCATGCCGCGACGCTTTGCGAGCTTTTACACTACCCGCAATTTGAATCGCCCCTGCAAACAGCAGAATCTTTTCGGTCAGCGTGGTTTTACCCGCGTCTGGGTGAGAAATGATCGCAAACGTTCTGCGACGCTTAACTTCTTGAGAGATTGAGGAATTTGACATCGACAATGTGCTTAAAGAAAATGAGTCAGATATGAAAGATGAGGGACTTCTTTCAAGTATTTTAAAAGTAACCCCTCACCAGTCAATTTAACGAGAGTTTGATGAAGACCTTGAAGCTGGGCGAGCGGCACTGCGCGGGGCAGAGCGCGGTGCGCCGCTGGGGCCCGAACGAGGAGCCCCTCTGGGGGCACCACTTGGGGAGCCACTCGGGCCTGAACGAGGAGCAGAGCGCGGACCCGAACGTGTACCAGGGTTTGTGCTGGCGCCATATCCTGACCCAGCAGCACCTGAGCGGTTATTAGTGGTTGCAGAGCGACCTTGACCAGCATGACCATTGTTAGCGTTGCCATCGCGTCGCGGCGCAGAGCGACGTTGCTGCGGTGGCCGTGGCGCATTGTCTGCAGCGTTCGGTGCCGAAGGTGTCCAACCCGTAGGGGTGGGTGCTTGCGGAATGGTGCGTTTAATGATGCCTTCAATCGCTTTAAGATATTTTATTTCATCGCGATCGACGAGTGACATCGCTGAACCGGCAGAACCGGCACGACCAGTACGACCGATACGGTGAACGTAGTCTTCAGGCACATTGGGTAATTCAAAATTAACCACCTGTGGCAATTGATCAATATCGATACCGCGGGCGGCAATATCGGTAGCCACTAAAACGGCCACTTTGCCAGATTTAAAGTCATCTAGTGCGCGCGTGCGGGCGGCTTGGCTCTTGTTACCATGAATCGCGGCTGCGGTTAAGCCATCTTTGACTAATTTTTCAGCTAAGCGATTTGCTCCGTGTTTGGTGCGGGTAAAGACCAAGACTTGGTACCAACCGCTTTCAGAAATAATGTGACTTAAGACATCGCGTTTATGAGCTTGAGGCACCATATAAACGACTTGGTCAACCCGTTCTGCGGTGGTGTTGCGCGCTGCCACCGAGACTTCAACCGGTTTAGTCAATACGCCTCTGGCGAGTTGACGAATGTCGTCAGTGAAAGTTGCTGAAAACAACAGGGTTTGACGTGTTTTTGGTAAAACAGCCAAGACCTTACGAATGTCACGAATAAAGCCCATGTCGAGCATGCGATCGGCTTCGTCTAGTACCAGTATTTCAACGGCTGATAAATCAAGTGTTTTTTGATTTAAATGGTCTAACAAACGCCCTGGTGTTGCCACCAAAATATCAATTGGTTTACGCAAGGCATTAATTTGGGGGTTAATGTTGACGCCGCCAAACATCACCATTGATTTAACCGATGTGTGTTGGCCGTATGTTTTAACGGACTCTTCAACTTGTGCAGTCAATTCGCGTGTGGGCGTCATGATTAAAACGCGGGGTTGCCCTGCCTTGCGGTTTGAAAGGGGCTTATCAAGTAAGTGTTGCAAAATGGGTAAGGTAAAGCCAGCTGTTTTGCCGGTACCTGTTTGTGCCGCTGCCAGTAAGTCTTGACCCGCCAAAACATGAGGTATGGCTTGCGCTTGAATGGGCGTAGGGGTTTCATAGCCTTGCTCAGTGAGCGCACGCAAAATCGGCTCGGCCAAAGCCAGGCTAGTAAAAGTAATATTTGACAAAAAAGTCTCCGTAGGCGCACCGACTGTCTAGTAGACAGATCCAATCAAGGTGGGCCAAAGGCTGGAGTGGTTACGTCTAAAGCATTAAAACAATGCTTGACGAGATGCGGTCGCGAGGACTGGAACGTTGCGACGCTGTGTGCATAGTGTAACGCAGTTACAGGGTAAACGTGAAGGGTAAACTTAAGTGGTTAAGTGGTCACTTAGATGAGTTGAGCGTTAGATCCAAAGTTTTCAGTCAAAGCCGCGACAGCCTTATCTCTTGCGGCAGAGGTATTAGATTGGCTTTGTAATGACGACCACTCAGGGTGTTGGCGTGCTAGCCGAAGCAACTGTGAAAAAGCTTTGGTTTGCGTGGCGATTACGGTCTGGGTATGGCACGTTACATTTGTTCCTAATGAATTTGGAGTATTGGGTATATTAGGTACGATGGGTATGTTTTCATGGTGTTGGTTTTGCACAGAAACGGGGGTAATGGCGGCATGCCCACGTCGATCTAGGGCTTGTAAAAGCTTTAGTTGCCGAACAGCCAAAAGCTTCAAAATGGAGTCGTCAAGGGTGAGCTCGCGATACCCCCTGACTCGCCCCAATAGTCGAACACCCCAGCGTTCGAGACCTTGCCACCCTGCACCCGTTGCAGCACCAATTACGGTGCCTGTGCCCAAACTAAGACCCCCTGTCATGACATCGACGGCTGCACCCGCCAGTGCCCCTGCTGCTGCACCTTTAGACAGTTCAATGCCCACTTCACGTAGCGCTTCAGGGGCAAATAAGTCGGTTTGCCACCGTCCGTCTGTCATCGCTAAGGGCATATTCAGGACGTCATGACGATTAAACGCATACGTTAACAACAGACCATCAATACACTGTTGCTCGCGTGTTCGGGCGCGCGTTTGTTGGGTATGTTGAGCTTCTGTTCGCGCCACACCATTATTTGCTGTGGGTAAGCGCCAAGCAGCAAGATCAATCATCATGTCAGCTATCAGTTCAAAGGCACGCGTGCGTCGAGCGTGTCGGGCAATTTCTGTTTGCTCTATTAAATCGGTGAACAACGCACGATGTTTGGGAAGCACCTGCGTTAGGGCCTCAAATAAATCACGTTCAGCATCTAATGCAGGGCTAACCGTATCAAACAACACATGAACGTGTAGCGCCTGACGTGCCAAAGCGTTGAGCCATTCCTCGACATTTGAGGCACGACCATCAAGCGTAGGGGCTGTGAAATTTAAAACGGCAATGACAGGTTTTGCGCAAGATGACAAGAGCGAAAGCTCATCGCGATGCTTGGCCAGCACGGGGTCGCGCGCATCAATCACATACAGGGCTGCATCACTTGATAAAACCTTTTCAAGTACGCGCGCTTCTTGTTCAAAGCGATGGTGAGCGGATGGCGACTCTAAAAATCGTTGTATTTTTTGAGGACCATCGAGTCGGGTTGAACCATGCGAAGCGAGCGGTGTTTGTGGTTCAGGTGATTCAACCCAATCAAAAAGTGCCACGCTGTCTTCTAGGCCTGGGGTATCGAACCAAACCAATGCAATAACCTCATGCAACCAATGGGCTGCCCCTGTCACTTGTCTGGTCGTGCCAGGTGCATTGTCAACCAAACCAAACTGCGTATCGCGCGTTAGGGTTCTAAGCAGTGATGTTTTGCCAGTATTTGTGTGGCCAACCACCGCGATATTTAGTGGGTTGCGTTGAGCCATTGGGTTGCATCTTGTTCGGAAGAATGAATGATGGATAAGCCCATTTTTGCTAGACTTTTTTGCCATATTTGAGTGTGTGGTCCTTCGTTTGCATGCATTAAAAATACCTGATTATGCCGAGCAAATTTTTGTAAATTATCAATCAACCTTAAGGTGCCTCGGTCTGGTGTCTGCAAGGCGTCGCAATAAATTAACAGTTTGTTTGGGGGGCGCTCGGTGAGCATCTGTAAAACAGCTTCACGAGAAGATTGGTTGTCAACTATTCCGAGTGAGGTCCAATGCTTTGCCCAATCAGGTAAGGCACGAAGCTCAATGCCGAGCACCACGGCATCAAGCGAGGTGTGCGGTAACGCTATCGCTTGCGTAGTTGAGCGCCATGTATCGGGCAAACCTGGCTCAGCTTCTGGTTCACGGCGTGCTTGTGCTCGCTTTAGTCGCGCTAAACAGGCGAGTGCATAGGCATCGGTTGTGCTGGGTGTTAGGTCAGCGGTGGTTTGGTGCCAACGCCAAGCGCTCAATATAAAAAAGAAAAGTCGGGGCAATACCCCCCAAACTAAAATCACAGCAATCAGCCAACGTGCCCAGAGCGAACGAGCTTGCCAGGCATCAACTGCCACATTGCCGCTTTGTGATATTAATGCTTGATCTGGCATGGCTATATTTAATTTTGCTGGAATAACGCTTAAAAACGATGCGATTTGAACAAATGTTTGTGGGTCAAGCCATGTGGTTTCCCACAAAAAAACATAATGTTTAACGCTAAACGCAATCGCCATACTGAACACTGAAAAGCTCAGTGCCACAAGCCAAAAACCGTGCGTCAACATACTGAATAGCCAGCGTTGCGCACCCGAGGCCGAGGTTGTTTGATGCCAGGCTTGCCAAAATAATTCAATATGTGGAGTGTGCGTGAATCGCTTGAGTAGACCTTGTACAAAACGGCCTAAAAGGCCGCCGCCCTCAGAAGATCGTTTGCCCAGCAACATTGCGCATGCCCAGATTAACAATGACAAGGTGGGTATGCCTAATAGGCTCAGTACGACCCATAAAAGGTTAACGGGCGTATTGGCAGAACCCAACACGCTCAAGCCGGCTAAAAAACCACCTACTGCACAGACTAACCATAAGGTTACGTTGGACCACAAGACTGTTGAGCGAATGGCTGTTAGAGGGTCAGTAAAGTGTGCTTGATCGCTCAGTATCTGCGCACGCGTGAGCAACCATTGATTAGGTGTTTTTGCTTGTGAAACTGCTAAAAGATTGGCAGCGCTATCGTCAAGCCAACCCCGTTGGGTTTCGGCTTGCTCGATCGTTTTGTAAAGCAAATAAGGTTTCAAACCACGCATAGGGTGATTGTATGTCACAGCAAGACGTTATTTTTCGTCTACCTCAACCAGTGGCAACAAAAAATGCTGACTGATTGAACCGCTTAAACGATTAATTCGATAAAGGTAGTCAGTCAGAAATTCATGTATGCCTTGTTCAAATATTTCGTCGATGGTGAGATCTCTTAGCTGAGACAATAAACTGTGTGCGTCATGTTCAATCGCACCTGACTGTGCATTTTTAATTCGATTTAAAACGCTCACCACATTAGATACGCTAGAAACTAAAGATCTTGGGTTACTTAAACTCAGAATCATCAGTTCTGCGACGCGCTTTGGTTTAATGGCATCACGATAAACTTTACGATAATTTTCAAAAGCAGAGGCCGACCTTAATATGGCTGCCCAATAATAAAACTCATCAACGTCGGTCAGTAAATCGCCTTCGTATTCATTTGCCGCAACAAATTTGACATCAAGCAATCGTGCCATGTTGTCAGCCCGCTCAAGGTAAAGACCTAAGCCAATAAAGTAATAGACCTCATCGCGTAACATGGTGCCAATATGCACACCACGAGACTGGTGAGATCTAAATTTTACCCACTCAAAAAAATCAGTAGGTGCCACATTTAAGGTGCCTTGTTTGATTTTCTTTTGTGCCTCTAGCCACGTGGTGTTGATGCTTTCCCACAAATCAGTTGTCATGGTGCCACGCACAGCCCGGGCGTTTTCGCGGGCAGATTGTAAACAGCAAATAATAGAAGAGGGGTTTTTAGTGCTTTGCACCATGTAGGCCATAACAAGAGAGGGTGTGATGACGTCATGATGACTTAAATAGTCATTTGTTAATTCAAACAAATCAAGTAGTGCACGCCACGATGCTTCAACCGCCTTGTCTGATTGTGGCATCAATGACATTTGATAATTTACATCAAGCATACGCGCAGTATTTTCTGCCCGTTCGGTGTAACGAGACATCCAAAATAAATGATCAGCTGTTCTTGAAAGCATGATGAATTAATTCCTTGTTAACCGATGACCCAGGTATCTTTTGTGCCGCCACCTTGTGACGAGTTTACGACCAGTGAACCCTCTGTGAGCGCAACGCGGGTGAGGCCGCCCGCGACAAGCCGCACTTCTTTGCCTGACAACACGAAAGGTCGTAAATCTATGTGTCGAGGGGCAATGCCCGACTCGACTAAAGTGGGGCAAGTTGATAAAGATAACGTCGGTTGTGCAATGTAATTGTTCGGGTTGGCTCGCACGCGTGCTTTAAAAGATTCGATTTCGGATTGACTGGCGGCAGGCCCAATGAGCATGCCATAGCCACCCGCACCGTGCACTTCTTTAACCACTAATTTATGAATATTGGTTAAAACGTAATCGAGCTCTTTAGGGCGTCTACACAAGAAAGTAGGAACGTTTGCCAAGATAGGTTCTTCGCTTAAATAATAGCGAATCATGTCAGGTACATAAGGGTAAATTGACTTGTCGTCAGCGACACCCGTGCCGATGGCATTACAGATGGTGACATTGCCTGCTTGGTATGCGCGCAAAAGGCCGGCTGGGCCTAATGTTGAGTCAGATTTAAATGCCTCAGGGTCTAAATAATCGTCGTCAACACGACGGTAAATGACGTCGACTTTACGCAAACCTTGAGTGGTGCGCATAAATACTGTGTCGTCTTTTACAACGAGGTCACTGCCTTCAACCAACTCAACGCCCATTTGTTGCGCTAAAAAGGCGTGCTCAAAATAGGCTGAGTTATACATGCCAGGGGTCAAGACCACGACGTTTACGTAGGCGTCATGTTGTGGCGAGGCTTGGTGCAACGTATTGAGTAGTAGGCTTGGGTAATGCTCAACGGGTCTGACGCGATGTTTGGCAATTAAGTCAGGGAATAATCGCATCATCATTTTGCGATTTTCAATCATGTATGACACGCCAGACGGCACGCGTAAGTTGTCTTCTAGAACAAAACATTCACCCGCTTCCGCGCCGTGTGTGGCTCGCACAATGTCGATACCAGCGATATGAGCATAAATATCATTTTTTACGTTTACGCCCTGCATTTGGGGGCGGTATTGCGCATTATTTAAAATTTGCTCAGCCGGTACAATTTTGTCTTGAATGATGCGTTGATCATGGTAAACATCATGTAAAAACATATTCAGTGCGCGAACCCGTTGTTGCACACCCGCTTGAATATGTTGCCATTCTTTTGCCGTGAATATTCGGGGCAAAATATCAAAGGGGATGGTGCGTTCCGTGCCGTCGTCATTTCCATAAACGGCAAAGGTGATGCCCACGCGCCGGAATAATAATTCAGCTTCGTCGTGTCGCGCACGAAGGGCGGAGTCTTGTTGCTCTTTCAACCAATTTGCAATAATTTCATAGTGCCGTCGAACCCCACCAGGCTGGTTAATTGCATGTGCGACACTTTCTGTCGCATTGTTTACCATTTCATCAAAAGCAACTGTTTCGGTAGACGTAACCATGAAATTGTTCTCACATACTCAAGAAGCTCAGTTTCGACTTAAACTGCACCATATTCAATTCGATAATACCAGTGCATTTAAAACTATGTCTGTCACTACGCCAATGGTTCAAACATCTCAAGATTCTAGTCAAGTCAATGATGACGTGATTGCACAAGTCATGCAACGGGCTCGACCGGTTCAAAGCGGCCATTTTGATGAGTTGCGTGATGAAAATGGAAACATACGTTCAGTTTGGCAAAGTTTTTTTCACGATATGGGTGCAACGGGTCTGCAAGGCCTGAACGATTGCACCGAAACGGTGAATCAGCTCATTGAACAAAATGGTATTACTTATAACGTTTATGCTGATATGCAATTGTCACGGCCCTGGTCTTTGAATGCCATGCCGATGCTGATTGGCCCAAAAGAGTGGTCTCATATTAGTCGTGGCCTCGCTCAAAGGGCGCAGTTATTAAATGCTATTTTGCAAGACGTTTATGGTGAGCGCTCGTTATTAAAGGGCAATTATTTACCGAGCGCGCTGGTTTTGGGTAACCCTGGTTATTTGCACGCCATGTGTGGGGTGAAACCCCTAAACGGCACGTATCTGCATGCGGTGGCGTTTGACATTGCTCGGGGCCCAGATGGTCAATGGTGGGTAGTGGGCCAGCGAACCCAATCACCGTCAGGTTTGGGTTACATACTTGAAAATAGATTAATTTCGTCAAGGTTGTTTCCTGACACCTATCGCAACATGCAAGTGCAACATATTGGTGCAAGTTATCGCAGGTTGCTTGACTCATTAGAGGCTGCTGCCAGCGCCATTGCTCAAGGGGTGCCACGCTTTGCATTGCTTACGCCCGGCCCTTTTAATGAAACGTATTTTGAACATGCTTATTTAGCACGATATTTAGGTATACCTTTGGTTCAAGGGGCAGACTTAACCGTTCGTGACGAAAAATTATATTTAAAAACACTGCAGGGCTTGCAACGCATTCATGGCTTAATTCGACGTTTAGACGATGATTTTTGTGATCCAGTTGAGCTCAGAGCTGACTCGGCTTTGGGTATACCTGGCTTGTTACAAGCGGTTCGGGCAGGGCAGGTTGTGATGGCTAATGCGCTGGGCACCAGCTTTTTAGAGTCGCCCGCGATTCAAGGCTTTTTACCTGCCATCAGTGAGCACTTGTTAGGTAGTCCATTAGAGATGCCTTCGCTACACAGTTGGTGGTGTGGCGAACCGGCAGCATGGCAAAATATTTCACCTATGCTCAATACGCTTGTGATCAAGCCCACCTTTGTACCCAGAGCCGCCGCGCAACATTTTGACCCTGCGATTGGTGCTTTGCTTAACGCCGAGCAATTAGAAAGCTGGCGGCAACGCATTAACGCTCAGCCCTCAATTTATACCACTCAAGCCTATTTACCTTTTTCTCAGGTGCCCACTTGGAGCAACGGTGAAATGGTTCCTCGTACGGCGATGTTGAGGTTTTATGCGATTGCGGGTGCCGATGGCACTTGGCAAGTGATGCCAGGCGGTATGACCCGAGTGGCCACGCTTGATCCACATCTTGTGTCGATGCGAAGTGGTGGCAGTACGTTAGACACTTGGGTCATTTCAAAAGATCATGTGAATACTTATTCCATGCTACCTAATCGTAGCGCTCGCCCACGTTGGCAAGCTGAAAATGAACTGGTCTCAAGCCGATCTGCAGAAAGCTTATTTTGGATGGGGCGCTATACCGAGCGACTTGAAAACACCATCAGAGCTGCGCGCGAGTCACTGGTTTTGCTGAGTACCAATCAACAAGATACCCAACATGCTTTGGGTGAAGCCATGAGTGATCTGGCAGCTGTAATGGGTTTGGTGCCCTTTCAAACGCCCAGCATTGCGTCTTCACCTTTGGTCTTTGGTGAAGCCATGGTTTCACAAATTTATACGCGTGGTGCATATGGTTTATTTGACACCGTCGATGCACTAGAAAATGCGATACGTACGGTACGTGATAGGTTGCCACCCGAGCATGTTGAAATACCGGCTCGCATCAAAAATAAGCTGATGCAACGTTCAAACACCTTGCAAACGAATGATGTATTGAATTTACGGCGATCAGTTGGCGTTATACAAATGCTGGATGATGTTGAAATTTATTTGGCAGCTTTAGTGGGTTATCAATCAGATCGTATGACACGTGATTTAGGTTGGCATGTGTTAATGATTGGCCGCTATGTTGAAAGGCTTTCAACCATGTCAAATATTTTAAAGACCTTTTATCATTATGAGGCGGTTCAAACGACGCGTGGCTTTGATGCGCTGTTGGTGCTATTTGATAGCGTCATTACCTTTCGCAGCCGTTATCAAAGGCAACAAGAAAACGTGGCTTTGTTAGACTTATTAATTGTTGATAAAACCAACCCACGTGCGATCAATTGTATTGTTGAGCAGCTGAATAATGAGCTCATACATTTGCCTTCGCATACGCAAATTCCTGACAAATTAAATTTAATTCCAACAAGCGCAACGGATGACCTCTCTTTGTTAGCTTACGCCACCAGTATGCAACAGATTAGTAATCAAATTTCAGAACAAATCACAAGGCGTTTTTTTGTGCACGCAGAAGAAAGGTTTTTTGCGTCATGATGCATATTCAAGTTGAACACGACACCATTTATCAGTACTACCAGCCCGTAGAGCTTGCTCATCACTTGGCCTACTTGCAGCCGCCCAGTAAAGGCTGGCAGCAAGTGATTTACTCAAATTTAAAAATTACCCCTACACCCGATTTTCAAGTGGTCAACGATGATGCGTTTGGTAACAAGCGTCATTTTTTTAATTTTGTAAAACCACATCAAGAACTTATTGTGCGATCAACCTGCCAGGTCATCAGCAAACCTCGCTACACCGCCTTCGATGTATCGCATACCCCTTCCTGGTTAAATGTCAGAGACGATATGGTTTACTCACTTGAACAGCCCTATGCACCCGCATCAGAGTTTGTATGGCCCAGCCCTTTTGTGCCGTGGTTACGCGATTTGTATGACTATGCTTTGCAATCTTTTACGATTAATCGAAGCATTGGCGAGGCTCTCGTAGAGTTGAATCAACGTATTTATCAAGATTTCGTTTACAACGCGCAAGCCACAGAAATTCATACGCCTTTATCAGAGATTTTTACGCAACGTGCGGGGGTATGCCAAGATTTTTCACACATCATGGTGGGTTGTTTGCGTGCTATTGGTTTGCCTGCACAGTACGTGAGTGGTTACTTGTTAACCAAACCGCCAGAGGGTCAGCCTAAGTTACGCGGTGCGGATGCCTCGCACGCTTGGGTGAGTGCCTATTGTCCAGGTGCCGCTGGGGGTTGGTTAGAGCTTGACCCCACCAATCAAGCGATTGCCGACTTAGGTTATGTGCGGTTGGCTTATGGTCGAGATTTTGGTGATGTGTCACCACTACGGGGCTTAATTCGGGGGGGCGGTGCACACTCTTTAAAAATTGAAGTCACCTCACAAGAGATTAAATTGACATGATAAATATCACTCGTCGCTGGTGTGGTCTCATGACGATTAGTCTTTTCAGTATGCTGGTTTTGGGTTGTCAAAACGATGTTTACTACCATCAGTCAGACAAGCGTCATGTGATTATTTTAGAAGGGCAGCGTATCAGTGTTTTAAAACTTAACGATGGCTCATGGGAAGCCGCCGGTGGTCACGAAACATGGTCAGAAAAAGCGCAGGCCTTAATCGATCGTCAGCGACAGGCCATCACACTGGTGTCAGGTTGTGCCGTGGTGAAGTTAACCCCATTTGAAGCGGTTGACGGCAAACCGCCAAGACTCATTGCACAGGTAAAGTGTAAAAATGATTGAGCGGGCACATACATTGTGAATGACGACAGACAGATATTTGTACCGTCTTCTTTTATTGCATTATTTGTTCCTTCTGGCAAAATTAAACCTATTATTTCACGCGAAGAAATTGAAACGCGTTATGACTATTGTGAAGACTTATCACAACTGTTGTTTGACCAAATGTGCGACAAAATGGCAGAGTTAGGTCTACCCGTTGATATGGCTCTACAACGCATATCAGTTATCGTGACTGAAACTGATTTAAATTTAAATGACGCCGAATCTGTCTGGGTGTTATCGCGTTTAACCGAATTATCGGAGCCCTATTCATCATGCCCTTAAATCAACGTATTTGGGTCGATCAAGCCGTCAAACAAATTGAAGCCGACTATTTGCGATCAGCCGATACGCACTTAGTGCCCATTCAGCTGCCTGTGCCCCTGCATCAGCCAAATGTTGATATTTACCTAAAAGATGAGTCTACTCACCCAACCGGTAGTTTGAAACATCGTTTGGCGCGTTCGTTGTTTTTGTATGCGCTTTGCAACGGCTGGATCAATCAATACACCACTGTGGTTGAGGCTTCATCAGGGTCAACGGCAATCAGTGAAGCTTACTTTGCGCGTTTACTTGGGCTACCCTTTATCGCCGTCGTACCCAAAGCGACTGCGCAACATAAATGTGACTTGATACGTTTTTATGGTGGGCAAGTGCACTTCGTCGCGCATGCTAACCAAGTGCATGAAGCCGCCACGACCCTGGCTCAAGATGCAGGTGGGCATTTTATGAATCAATTTCTATATGCTGAGAGAGCGACTGATTGGCGCGGTAATAACAATATTGCCGAATCAGTCTTTGCACAAATGCGTGGTGAACGTTTTCCGATACCGAGTTGGGTGGTCGTGGGGGCGGGCACAGGCGGCACCTCAGCCACCTTCGGGCGCTTTGTTCGCTACCAACGTTATGCCACCCAAGTCGCTGTGGTTGACCCTGAATTTTCGGTGTTTGAGCCATACCATCGCAGTGGCGATGCCTCACTTAAATCTGAGTTCGGTAGCCGTATTGAAGGCATTGGTAGGCCTTGTGTTGAAGCGTCGTTCATGCGCCATGTGATCGATCGGGTTTTACCCATACCTGATATAGATTCTATTGCAGCCATGCGGGTGCTCTCAGCTTGGCTAGGCCGTCGCGTCGGGCCTTCAACCGGTACAAATTTAGTAGGTGTGTTACGGTTAATCCGTGAAATGGCTCAGCAGGGTGAACAAGGTAGCATCGTGACCTTGTTATGCGATGCTGGTGACCGCTACGAGCACCTTTACGATGATGCCTGGGTCGAACAAACCTTTGGGTCAGGCCTGCAAGCCCATATGAACGCCCTACTGGCCGGGGTCAGCCAAGCATATTGAGGGTTTAAAAGGTCACCATCCGTATGCGTCGTCGCACAAGCACGACAGAAGCGCGACAGATTGCGCGACACTATTTGTCGCGCAATCTGTCGCGCTTCAACTCAATAGGGTCACACAGCAGTCAGTAATTTAAGTATTTCCAGTAGCAATCTCCGCATTAGGTTGTGCACACCACTCGCTCCAAGAGCCAGGGTAGAGTTGCGCACCCGTGATACCGGCCACTTCAAAAGCCAGTAAATTATGGCACGCCGACACACCTGAGCCGCATTGCATGATGACGTCGGCCCCAGAAAGATTGCCTATTAAGGTTCTAAAAGTAGCGTGCAGCGCCTCAGGTGATTTAAACAAACCTTTGTCATCAACGCTTTGATTAAATACGTGGTTTACAGCACCGGGAATATGGCCGCCGATTGGGTCAAGGGTTTCGTTTTCACCTCTGAACCGATCAGCTCCCCTTGCATCAATCACCAGATGACGTTTGGTGTCTAAATTGGCTTTGACATCAGCATAGTTAACGGTTGCTACCAGCGGGGGGCGAGCTGAAAAAGTACCCTTCTGTGGTGCACTGGGGTTTATATCTGTGCAAGGTAGACCCGCCGCTTGCCAGGCTTGAATGCCCCCATCAAGCACTGCAACCGCACCATGACCGAGCCACCGCATCAGCCACCAAAGACGCGCCGCATACATGCCGCCCCCATTG
>CALBMZ010000203.1 GCA_937896225.1 uncultured Alcaligenaceae bacterium
GTTAGCCGACATTCTTGACAACGTGTTGTTTTACAGATGGCACTTTATTGCCGTCACCATTTTGGCGGTGGTCATGTCTGCCGCCTATGCCATAATCGCCACACCCATCTACACAGCTGATGCCTTAATACAGGTGGAAAGTAAAAGCGGTGGTTCGATGCTCGGCGCGCTTGATAAAGTAGCCGACCCGTTTTCAGCATTGGGGGGTAAATCACCCGTCATTGACGAGATGGAAATCATTAAGTCTCGCACCGTGCTGGGCGCTGCCGGTGAAGTCCTTAAAATGAATGTCAGCGTTAAAGTTGAGAACCGATTACCGATTTTTGGTAACTGGCTCGCCCGTTTTCTGGAACCTGAAGACAAAGGCTTAGTCAAGCCACCCGTCACTTGGTTGTTTTACGCCTGGGGCGGCGAGCAACTTAACATTGATTTAATTAATGTACCCCGCACCCTGTATGGCCAGCCTTTACTGCTGACCATTGGCAAAGACCGTACATGGAAGCTTATTGTTAAAGAGTCTGACCGTGAACTTGCCCAAGGCCAAGGCAGTGGCGAGCTAATTTCTAACGATAACGGCCAGTTTCAAATTCAACTCGGTGCTTTTGACGCTTACCCTGGTACGGTGTTTGAAATTACGGTGCGGTCATTACAGTCTGTGGTTGGTGGTGTTTTAGGCAGCTTAAAAGTAGCAGAAGCTGTAAGAGGGTCTAACCTAATTGACCTAACCTACGAAAGTGCAAACCCAGAATTTGCCGCCCAAATACTCAACACGATTTCAGATGTTTACCTCAAACAAAACCTAGATCGTAAATCTGCCGAAGCAGAAAAGACACTCGCATTCTTAAAGCGAGAGCTGCCCATTTTCCGTAAAAAGCTCGATAAATCTGAAGAAGACTTAACCGCCTTTAGAAGCCAGTCTCGCACCATTGACATGACGGTTGAGTTAACTGAGCTGCTGCAAATATCAAGCAAACTTGAAACTCAAAAGATTGAGCTAGACATCAAGCAGCGTGAGTTAGCCATTCGTTACGACGCCAACCATCCCGTCATGAAAGCCCTGAAAGCACAATTGAATGGGGTTGAGCAACAAGCCAGTAAACTGTCGCAACAGATTGGTCGTTTACCTGCTGTGCAACAAGACTTTTTAAGATTAAGTCGTAATGTGGAAGTGAATAACCAGTTGTACGTGAGCTTGTTAAACAATGCCCAGCAGTTAGAAATTGCCAATGCGGGTACAGTAGGTAACGTTGCAATAATTGACCGTGCCGTGGTGCCAGAGTTTGCCACCAAACCTAAAAAGTCACAGATTGTCGCCATTGGCACCATTGCAGGTCTATTGCTCGGATTTTTACTGACCCAACTCATGGGCATGTTAGAAAAAGTCGTACGAGACCCTAAAAAGCTAGAAGCTGAGACAGGCATACCCAACTTAGCGATCTTGCCAATCGTGGGTGTACAAATGGAACGAATAGAAAACGATGATGAATCACCCTTTATGGTGGCTAAAGAAGAGCCCGATAGTGTTGAAGTAGAAGCCCTACGAAGTTTACGCACTGCTTTAATCTTTGCTTTATCAGAAAAGCCCAGGTCTAAAGTGACTTTGATAACCTCTGCCGTGCCCTCACAAGGTAAAAGCTTTATTTCAGCTAACTTAGCGTACTTATTAGCCGCCACAGGCAAGCGTACCTTGTTAATTGATGCCGATATACGTAAATCAAGTACACACAGGTATTTTAAGTTT
>CALBMZ010000204.1 GCA_937896225.1 uncultured Alcaligenaceae bacterium
ACTATATTAAAGTAAACGATTTTTTAATGCTTTTAATGCATCACGTACCGCTGAGGCTTGTTCGAACTCTAAATTTTTTGCATGATCAAGCATGCGTTTTTCTAGGGATTTAAGTGCTTTTGAAACGGCTTTTTCATCACTGATGTCAATTTTTTCTATGTTCAAACCATCTGTGTTCTCAACCTCAGGGGTAACCAACACACCATCAATCATCTCTTTAACGGCCTTTTTAATGCTTTTAGCCTCAATGCCATGCAAAATATTGAAGGCTTTTTGAGTATCGCGACGCCTTTGGGTTTCGTCAATGGCCCGACGCATCGAGTTAGTGATGCGGTCGCCATACAAAATGGCTAAACCGTTTAAATTACGGGCAGCGCGACCAATTGTTTGAATCAAGCTCCGCTCAGAACGCAAAAAACCTTCTTTATCAGCGTCTAAAATTGCTACCAAAGAAACCTCTGGAATATCAAGACCTTCACGCAATAAATTAATGCCAACTATTACATCAAAAACACCTAACCTCAAGTCTCGAATAATTTCTACACGCTCAACGGTGTCAATATCCGAGTGCAAATATCTTACTTTTATAGCGTTTTCAAGCAGAAAATCAGCCAAATCTTCAGACATTCTTTTTGTCAAGGTCGTCACCAACACCCGCTCACCGATTGCAACGCGAGCATGAATTTCATTTAGTAAATCGTCAATTTGCGTACTGGCGGGCCTGACCAGAACCTCGGGGTCAACCAAGCCGGTGGGCCTAACGACCTGCTCTACCACAGCATCAGCATGCTCCTTTTCATAATTCGCTGGCGTGGCTGACACAAATACCGTTTGACGCATACGTGTTTCAAACTCTTCGAGCTTGAGGGGTCGATTGTCCATCGCAGAGGGCAACCGAAAACCATGCTCAACCAGATTGTATTTTCGTGAGCGGTCACCCAAGTACATGCCACTTAACTGACCCATGGTGACGTGGCTTTCATCAATAAACATGATTGCGTCAGGCGGCAGATAATCAATTAACGTTGGCGGTGGGTCACCTGGTTTAGCACCAGACAAATGACGTGAATAGTTCTCAATGCCTTTGCAAAAACCCAGTTCTGTCAACATTTCAAGATCAAAACGCGTTCGCTGCTCAATGCGCGCAGCTTCAACTAATTTTCCGTTGTCAATAAAATACTTGGCGCGATCTCGTAGTTCTTCTTTTATGGTTTCAATGGCACGCATCACCGTTTCACGGGGTGTCACGTAGTGAGAACTAGGGTAAATAGTAAACCGTGGCATTTTTTGTCGCACCCGTCCGGTTAACGGGTCAAATAAATCAAGCGACTCTATTTCGTCATCGAACATGGTGATACGAATGGCTAATTCCGCACTTTCAGCGGGGTAAACATCAACCACATCACCTCTGACACGAAACACCCCACGGGTAAAGTCGGTATCGTTTCTTTCATATTGCATGCCCACTAATCGTGCCAATATTTCTTTTCTAGATACCCGATCGCCTTGTCGCAAAATTAAAATCATGGCATGGTAATCGCCTGGGTTTCCAATACCGTATATACAAGAAACAGTACCTACAATGATCGTGTCGCGCCGTTCTAGCAGACTTTTAGTCGCAGACAACCGCATTTGCTCTATATGTTCGTTTATTGAAGAGTCTTTTTCAATAAACAAGTCGCGCGCAGCAACATAAGCTTCAGGTTGGTAATAGTCGTAGTAAGACACAAAATACTCAACCGCATTATGTGGGAAAAATTCACGCATTTCTGAATAAAGTTGTGCTGCAAGCGTTTTGTTGGGCGCTAAAACTAATGCGGGACGCCCTAACCTTGCAATAATATTTGCAGCACTGAACGTTTTACCCGAGCCCGTCACACCCAATAGGGTTTGAAACATGAGGCCATCTTCAATACCCTGAGCCAACGCGTCAATCGCCTTAGGCTGATCGCCAGCAGGCGGGTAAGGTTGAAACAAATTGAAAGGACTATTGGGAAACTGCACAAAGCGTGTTTCTGACATGCTAGACTTTCACCTAGGGAAACCCCGCAAGACGGGCAACTACATATTATGACTTGTCTGCAAGGGTACGTCTATTTACACCCTACTTTAATGTTGTTTATTTTTTTAATTAACCACTAACTTCTTCTAACCTCTGCATAAAAAGTCAAGCACATGAGCTCACTCTTTCATTCCGTTGAACTTGCACCCCGAGATCCAATTTTAGGCTTAAACGAGCAATTCGGGGCCGATACACGCACCACGAAAGTCAATCTTGGTATCGGTGTGTATTCAGATGATCAAGGTAAATTGCCGTTGCTCAAATCTGTTCATCAGGCAGAGTTGGCACGCACTCAGGCCGGCACGACTCATGGTTACTTACCAATAGATGGTGTCGCATCCCTCAATAAAGCGGCACAAGTTTTAGCACTAGGTGCTGATTCATCAGTTATTGCTGAAAAACGTGCTGTCACAGTTCAATCAGTGGGTGGAACGGGCGCATTAAAAATTGGTGCTGACTTTTTGAAACAACTGTTACCCCATGCAAAAGTAGCCATCAGCAACCCAAGCTGGGAAAATCATCGTGCTTTATTTGAAAATGCAGGGTTCGAAGTGGTTCAATACCCCTACTACGACGCCCAAACACATGGCCTTGATTTTGATGGCATGATTGCTGGGCTCGAGGCTTTGCCTGCAGGGTCCATTGCGATTTTACATGCTTGTTGCCATAATCCAACAGGTATTGACCCCACGCTTGAGCAATGGAAAATCATTGCTGAAACCGTTCAAGCGGGTCAACTCATTCCCTTTTTAGACAACGCTTATCAAGGGTTTGGTCAAGGGTTAGAGGCCGATGGACAAGCCATTCGCTTGTTTGCACAAATGGGCATGATGATGTTCATTAGTAGCTCATTTTCTAAGTCATTTTCACTATATGGTGAACGTATTGGCGCATTAACAATTGTGACTGGCAGTCAAGACGAAGCTACCCGCGTATTAAGTCAAGTCAAGCGCGTTGTGCGTACTAACTACTCTAGCCCACCCACATTGGGGGGGGCTGTGGTCGCACAAATACTTAACACCCCTGAACTGAACGATATGTGGGTCAATGAGCTGGGGGGCATGCGTGATCGTATTCATGACATGCGTCAACAATTTGTTCATAAACTCGCGGCCCTCGGTGTTAAACAAAACTTTGATTTTGTGTTGGCTCAACAAGGTATGTTTTCCTACTCAGGCTTAACAGCTGATCAGGTTGAAGCCTTACGTAAAGACCACGGAATTTATGCCATATCAACAGGTCGTATTTGCGTTGCTGCCCTCAACAGCCATAATATTGACGCAGTGACTAAAGCGATTGCATCCGTTTTGTAAAAAATGTAGGAAAAAGCCTAGGTGCTCTTAACTGGCCCTAGGCTTGCATTAAAGTCAAACTTACCCCACAATACGACTGTATATGCATACAGCTTAAAGGGGAAATAGCAATGGCCATTGCGCTTACGCCACGCCAATCGCAAATTTTAGTTTTTATTCAACAAGTCATTCAATCGACTGGTTTTCCACCTACGCGGGCAGAAATCTCATCAGAGTTTGGTTTTAAATCAGCCAATGCTGCGGAAGAGCACTTACGCGCGCTGGCCAAAAAAAATGTCATTGTTCTAACCGCAGGTGCCTCACGGGGCATACGTTTAGTGTCAACAGAAAACCATCATGATGAATCATTAATATTAAGTCGTACCGCCAACTTTTTGGGGTTAACTTTACCCATAGTCGGTCGTGTTGCTGCTGGCCAACCCATTTTAGCTACTGAAAATGTCGAGCGCGAGTTGCAGGTTGATCCCGCTTTATTCTCAAAAACGCCCGATTATCTTTTAAAAGTTCGGGGTTTAAGTATGCGCGATGCTGGCATTCTTGATGGCGACTTACTGGCTGTTAAACGCACACCTGAAGCACGTTCAGGTCAAATTGTTGTGGCACGCATTGATGAAGACGTCACGGTTAAAAGGCTGAGTCAAAACAAAGGTCGCATTCTTTTATTGCCTGAAAACCCTGACTTTGAACCCATTTCAATTCTACCCGGTCAACATTTTGCCATTGAAGGTATAGCTGTCGGTTTAATCCGATCAGAACCTCTGCATTAACAGAAAAGTCGGTTGCTTAAATAAA
>CALBMZ010000205.1 GCA_937896225.1 uncultured Alcaligenaceae bacterium
ACTACCAACACGGCATTCTTTGAGTTAACGCCTGCAGCATTACTCGCTAACCCCAAGACGGCACGAACAGGTATGAGGTCAGTCGGTTTAAATCCATCGCCTAGCGCTCGGGCTCCGGTGATAGCAATGCTCACGCGTGCAATGTCGGCCCCTGATTTGGTAACGACTTTGACGTGTTTAGCAACATTAGCCTTTAGCGATTCGGTGATGGCCTGCTTGACTTGATAGATGGTCTGTTCGCTGATGCCCTTGCCCTGCTCATCTTGTGTGGCTGTCTGATAGACCACCACGGGATCAATTATCACGGCCTTATATTTATCTATGTTAACTGTTGGGTTTTTGTACCCATAGATTTGCACCCCATCATCGGGGCTACTGATGGGTTGTAGGCGACTGTATGCGGCAGATCCGAGATAACCAGATTCAAACGCTGGGTCGATTGTTTTGGAGGTGCTGGCACAACCCACTAAAACTACTGATAGTGCCACTGCGGCCGTCATCCGTGTGAGCAACCGTTTGCCGTTAGACTTAGATTCAAATTTCAATGTCGTTCTCCTGATGATGATGCTCATTTGTTAATTAACATAACTTTTCCAATTCACTGACTCACTGTGTCGACTGCCTTGCCCGAGAATGGGCTAGTTTAGTGATTGCTCGGTCATGTGCTGAGGTTGATAACGTCTATGCAATTTGTTTTTTAGCCAAAGTAGCCGTCGCAAAGTCGCGAAAGTTAGTACGATCAGCGATTAGCACGATCAGCAGCGCATGCGTGATCAGACAATTCCGTAAAATCTATCATAACAGTAGCCAGTGAGGTTAGGCCTGAACTTGGAATAGACCAACCATTTTAGTTGCAATCAAAGCTTATAAAACGAGAAGGGGCCTGATTAATGTAGAGAGCCGATTAACTTGTTCGTTCGTGTCAGCGCACTGGCTAGTTTTCTGATAACAAATACGTCGAGTTGATTCGCTAATTGCGGATGAGTACGGCGTAATTTTGTGAGGGATTCGCCATCTAAAACATATACCTCAGAAGGCGAACTCGCCCTGATGGTTGCAGAGCGTAAATTGCCGCTATAAAAAGCCATTTCGCCAACCATCGCGCCGTCACTCAACTTAGTCAAACGAATATGACTGTCGCCCGATTCTTTGACAATTTCTAAAGCACCTTTTTTGAGGAAATAAATTTGACTTGAATCGTCGCCTTGCTTGCATAGTATTTGCCCCACATCAAATGACTTTAATTGGCAATGTTCAATCAAAATATTTTTCTCATCGAGACGCTCAACAAAATCAAAAGGATTTAAAGAGAAATCTAACGATTCATTTTCCTTAATAATAGACTCTTCCATAGCCTCGACACCAAAATCTAAACGGGTATAAAAGCTCACTTTCAGTTCGCTCGAGTCTTGTGGTGCTAAAGAAAAAACAATGTATTTATTGTGCTCACTGTAAATAAAATAAAATGTATGTGCGATAGTTTTTCGCGTCTTAATATTCGCTGAAACACGCTAACTGCAGATCGGTCGATGGCAATAACATCAGTAAAATCAAGCAAAATATTTATAATATTCCGCTTCTCACTTTCATCAAAAATGAGTTCAATGTTGCTTGCTGACCCAAAAAATATGTGGCCATTGAGTTTAAAAATGAGTGACTGATAGCCGTAATTATCAATAATTTGTCTTTGGTGTTCATGACGCAAGACTGAACTAGAAAATGAAGATGAGTCAGTTTGCAAACTGATGAGAGGGCTCTTGCTGCAAGCAATTACAAAGGAAATGCACGCTATAGCCATACCCATGCCAAACCCAGCAAGATATCCAAAATTAGCCACTGTTATGAGTATTAACCCAATCTCTAATAATTCACCTTTACTTAATACTTTGCGCTGATCCCACGCCCAACTTTTAAGCATGTAAAGGCCTAAATAAAGAATCACACCACCCAAAGCTGCGCGAGGTATGAACGTTAAAAAGTCACTGCCGCCCACTAACATCAACAAACACAAGGCAGCAACGACTATTAACGAAATCAGACCGCCACCGCCTGACCTGTTAAGGACTGTTGTAGCCGGTAAAATACCACCAACAAAGCCTCCAAACAGACCAGAAACCATAGATGAGCCAGCATGAACTCGTAACGTCTGATTGAAATCAAATTCTTTTTTATAGATAAGTTCCAAGCCAGCAACTTTCAAAAGAATTGAAATCAAAGCAACAAAGCTCACCACCAACATCGACGGTAATTTATGGACTAGGGCATCAAAGTTAATGTTGGTAAATTCGAATTGCCAAAATGGAATCCATGAACTTTGTTCAGTCAAAACAAAAAGCCAAGTGCGATTAGTACAAACACCTACATGATCAGAGCAAAACGCACTATTTAGGAATAACTGAACGGCAAATGTAGACAAAATAATAACTAAGGGCATCAAAATAGCTGACGATATTTTTTTGGACAAGCCTAGTATTAAGACGGCAACAAGACATCCTATATATAGCTCTGGCCTGACGGCATTATGCATAAAACTCTCAAGACCAACCATACTGAGTGACAACCCTGAGATGATTTTTAAGGCAGCACTACATATCAACCAGCCCGTTGCTGCAAGATAACCCGCCATGACTGAAAAGGGTATGTAGCGCACATAATTAGTTAAATTGAATTTCTCAACAAGATAAAATACTAAGGCCGCTACCACGGCTAAAGAAAAGAAAATGGCTAAGATGGTTGATTGAGCAATTTCCCCTGGCATGCTTAAGATGTCAACAGTCAGTAATGAGCTGGCCATCACGGCTACAACACTTGTATCCGTACCCATGACAAAGGTCTTTTCTTTAAAAAAACAGCTTCCCAGAGCAACAACGACCGCTGTGATGAGCGCGGCTGTAACACCCATTGAGAGGAAACTATTCTCGTCTCTTGAGAACAAAAGCGCACCATGGGAAATGGCATACACAATGCAGCTCAAGCCAGCGACGGTTCCAGTTGATAATTGGCGACTAAAGTTTTTAATATTCTTATATATAATCAAGTGCTTAAACAACACATTTATTTTTATTTTATTAAAGATAAATATGACTTATTTACCTAGGCGTTGTTGACCAGTGCTTAAAAAGGAGTTGGCCAAGAATCTGCAAATCATTTATTCAATGATCTTTAGTATGGCGAGCAACAATTCGTAACAAAATATACCACTTAACAGCGACAGGGCTGCGATTTGAATCGCCTGTTTCTCATTTTTTGGATTGAGTTTGAGCAGCACGGGGCGCCCCATAATGGCGATGAATGCAAGACTGTAAAGTATGCAAGCAATATTCAGTACTATTTTGTCTGTTAAGGAAAAACCAAGCATAAATAGTGCTGTGCCAACCATAAAACTAGGTAAACCAACGATATACCCTAAAGCTCGAAATAGTGTCACCCCTTTAATATCCCAGATTTCTTCGCCTACCAGATCGAAAGGCTCAAAACTAGGTTCCTGATTCGATTCAGTTTTCTTAATAGGGGGGCTTTTGAGATTCATTATTTCAATTAACCGCCTGTATGCTCTCTACCTTTAGGAAAACCTTACCACAATATGAGACAATGCAAGCAGATGAGTGTTTTTGATAGATAAATCGATGTAAATAGAATTTTATAATATAAAGCGTGTACCGTAATATGAAGTTTTTTGCTTCACTAATCGTATGGCTTGTATCCATCTTTTGGGTACACACGGGGTATGCCCAGACGTTATTTACGCCGGGCTCTTTGAGGCCAAGCTTGCAGGCTGAAAACATGCCGCCCCCAACGCGCACGGCACAAGATATCGACCAACAAATCAACACGTTAGAAACTGCCTTAAAACAAGCCGATCGGAAGCTTATAGAGCAAACGAATAGGTTAAAAGCGTTACAGACCAAAAACGATCCAGATGTTGAATTACTCAACACTCAAGCCCAAACCTTAACCTTAGTTGTGGCTCGATATCAACACGCTATTGATGGCTTGCGTAATATGCGAAGATTGGCGGTTGCTGTCGATCAAAAGAAACAAGAATTAAAAAACTGGCAACCCCCTAGCGACGGTCCGCCTTGGTCATTGCAGAAGGCAGATGAAATCTACTTAACGATTGAAGAGTCAACAGCCCTGCGTAATCAGTACCATCAACACAACACAATGTTGGTTAAGACACGCGAATCATTACTTAAAGAGAAAAGTGCCTTAGAAAAGAAAATTCGTGAAATGCAGGCGTCCCATACTACCGCCCTGACTGCTCGAGATCAAACCAAGGCACTCATAATAGATAGTCTGAAAGTCGATTTAAAAGCTGTTGAATTAGAGTTTTTATTTGCTGATATTTTTGTTCAAACTAACCTCTTGTCTGAAGCCTCATCGGATTTGATATATCAAATCAGTAGTAAAGATTGGGCGTATATGAACCATCGTTTTTACTTTGATGAGTTAGCCTACCAAAGAGTGATGCAGGGTTTAAACACGCGAATCGGTGAAACCCAAGTTAATCGAAAAACAGTACGTCAGAAAACTGATCAAGCCATCATCGCGTTCAAAGATGCGACGGCTCAACTTGAGAGCCTTCTGGAACAACCCAATTCTGACCCAAGCGCTATTCTGGCAGCTCAGCAGGCTTTGACGCTTGCTGATGATCGTGCGATATTAAAGCGTATGCAAACTGATATGGCTTTTTATTTTTTGGAGGAATTGCAAGTTTCAAAAAAACTATGGGAAATTCGGTTTCAACTTTATAACAATCAGCGCAGCGACTTAAACCTCCAAGATATCTACAGGCTTTATGGCATTTTGGGCGATGAAATTTTAGATTGGCAAAAGTATGATGAATCACTTTTGTCTGTATTGCGTAATGAACGCCAAGCTATGCTTGATTCGGCATCCCTGTCGTCTACCGAGGCTGAGGGTAATTTTATTAAAACGAGAGCAACCATCATACAAAGTAGAATTGATGAGGTGGGGAGGTCGCTTGCTAATCTTGCTAGCGCGCAATTTTTACTGAATTTGACCTTACAGGAAATTAATTATTTTCAACACAACGCATCGATTTGGCAGCGCGTTAAATATTTTGCCAATAATTT
>CALBMZ010000206.1 GCA_937896225.1 uncultured Alcaligenaceae bacterium
ACCAACAATTTAAGTTAATTAAGCTTTGACACAAACTCCAATAATTGCTGTAATGGGCGGGGTTTTTTATCACACAACGATTTTAGGTGCCTTCGCTCATAAATAAATAGTAGCGTTTGCATATTGGGGTTTGTATGCATGTAGTGAAGCGGGCTGGTTTAAAAGTTGTTTTTTTATTCTGTTTAAGTAGCAGTGTACAAGCGCAGTCATCACCAACTGATTTTTTTACAAATGAATATTTTGCCAATTGGGGTTTGAAGTATACCAATGCGGCTGATGCGTATGCTTTGGGCTTCACGGGTGCAGGCGTGAAAATTGGTATTGCCGATACCGCTGCGCAACTCAGCCACCCTGAATTTTCAGGCCGAGTTTATTGGCCTAGCATTGAGCCACCCTTCCCCAATCCAGGTTACCTTAACTTTCCTGAGCATGGTACGCATGTAATGGGTGCTGCGGCAGCCGCACGCAATGGCGTCGGTATGATGGGTGTTGCGTTTGATGCTCAGATTGCGAATGTTGTCGCGGTGGGTGAATCTGGTTACCCACAATCTTCAGACTGGGCACAAGAGTTGATTAACGCCGGTGTGTCGGTTATGAATGGTAGTTTTGGGCCCAGAGCAGCACCCGAATACAAATCACCCAATTATCAGGTCGTCGATTTTCAGTTCTATTATGGCAATGACGTACTTGACTACGTAGACAGTGTTCAAAAACTAAATGATGCCGATGTCGTAATGGTGTTTTCGGCAGGCAATAATCGTATCGCACAACCTAACGCATCTGTGTTGCCAGCTGGGTATGGAAGTGTTCCACTGTTTACGCCAACCAATACGGCACTTGGTTATACCAACAACCCTAGTGACGCCATTTACAGGATTTACACAGCAGATGCTGACTCTCAAGACCCAAATACATGGACAGGCAATCAAGTACCGTTAAATGAAGTGCAAAACTATGATTTGTCAGGTTTAGCAGGCACTTTAATTTCAGTGGTCGCTGTCGATATCAATGAGCAAACTAATACTGTCAACCTAGCAAGTTTTAGTAACCAGTGTGGCATAGCCGCTGATTGGTGTATTGCTGCACCTGGCGTTGTTATTTATTCATCGGTTCCCATGAATGCCTATGGAACCTTGTCTGGAACATCGCAGGCTGCACCGCTTGTAGCAGGTTCGGCCGCCGTACTTAGGCAGGCATTTCCTTACATGGCCGCTAGACATATTATTGAAGTTTTACTGACCAACGCTACGCCTATTGACCCATTGAACCCTACCAGCGTAACGAATTATGGTCATGGGCTAGTTAATATTGGCAAGGCCGTCAAAGGCCCAGCTGAATTTGGTTCCCCTTCGCTCATTGCCGGCAACTCTTCAATATTTGCTCCCATTTTCGCAGTCGACACACAAGGCTACAACTCGGTGTGGAGCAACAACATTCAAGGTACAGGTGGGTTTAGCAAAGCGGGTGAAGGTATCTTGATCTTAACCGGCAACAACACCTACACAGGCGATACCACCATCACGGGCGGTGTGCTGCGGGTTGACGGCTCGATTGCCACCTCTGATTTGACCGTGTCTAGTCAGGCCACGTTGCAGGGTATTGGCACGGTAGGCAACACTGAAGTATCGGGCACCTTGGCAGCGGGCAACTCGGTGGGCACCTTAACGGTACAGGGTAATTTGTCGCTCTTAGACGGCGCAAGATATCAGTTTGAGATCGACGAGAACCAGAATTCAGACTTGGTTGTGGTGTCTGGCACCGCATCTATTGATAACGGCGCAGTCTTTGATCTCGTCGCTGCAGATGGGGTTTATTTGAATCAGATATACCCGTTATTCGATGCGGGTATGCTTTCGGGTACATTTCAAAACCTTCACACGCAATACACTTTTATCGACTTAAACTTCCAGACGGTGGGCAACGATCTCGGGATGATAGTTGAGCGTAACAACGTGCCGATGGCCGCTTACGCCCAGACCAACAACCAACGCGCCGTGGCGCAAGCTATTGATGCACAAAGCTCGGGCGATGAGCCGTATAACGATGTGCTATTGAACAGCAATTCTAACCAATTGCCTGGTTGGTACCAAGACTGGTCAGGCGAAATATATAGCGCCAATCAAGCGGCGTTGCTCTATAACGGTCGGGTATTGTCGCAGATGATTAACTGGCGGCTCGAAGACAGTTGGTTAGAGCGAGGCTACACCACGCGCCTACAGCAGGTTGGCCAATCGAACGCAGACACGACCGTATGGGCGCAAGCATACGGTGATTGGGACAACTTCAGTGCCAACGCTGATGCTCAACAGGCTACAGCCAATAGCAACGGTTTTGTGATGGGTTTAGACCATGCGGTGTCGCAGCGGCTTCGCATTGGGGGAGGTTTCTCTGCGAGCACGACTGATACGACGGTGGCAGCGAGCCGTGCCAACACCAGTGGCTATCATTTGATGTTGTATGGCACGTATGACGCCGACATCATTCGCTTAAACGGTGGTGCGGTGCAGTCTTGGTATTCAGCCAATGTGAGTCGCACCCTGCCCTTAGATGATTTAGGCAACGCGAGCAGCACAGTGGCGTCACAATCAACTCAGCTTTTTGGTGAAATCAGCGCCCCGCTTAAGCTAGCCCATGCAGAGAACCAGCAAACATCGCTCTCACCGTTCGCGCAAGTGAGCCAGACCTGGCTCAATACCGCTAACTTTGGTGAGTCGGGGGCCGAGGCGGCATTGTCGGGCCAAGCGACCGGGGCCTCTGTGGGGTTTGGTACGCTAGGTGCAAGAGTTAACCATCAATGGCAAACGGATAAGACACTTTGGCAGGCTTCGCTGTCTGCAGGCTGGCAGCATGCCTGGGGTGATCTATCGCCCACGACAACATTGGCCTTTGCAACAGGCGCTAATTACACGGTCAGTGCAGCTGCGATTGCCACGAATGCAGCGGTGATTGAGGTGGGTATAGGGGCTAATTTTGGGCCATCAAGCCGGTTGAATGTTGTGTACTCAACGACGCTGGCGGGTCAGTCAAGCAGCCAGATGTTGCAGGCGCAAATGAATTGGACGTTTTAAAAAGATGTTGATTAATATGTTTAAACAACTTCGGCGACTCAAACCTTTTCCTGATTCAAGTGTTACGACTTCCAAAAATGGCTTACTAAGAAACATCACCCTTTTTCAGCTAACCATGATGGGGGTCGGTAGCACTTTAGGTACTGGTATTTTCTTTGCACTAGCTGAAACCGTCCCCTTGGCGGGCCCAGCAGTTATTCTTTCTTTTACCTTTGCAGGTTTGGTAGCGGGGTTAACAGCTCTGTGCTATGCAGAGGTCTCTTCAACTTTGCCAGTCTCTGGTTCGTCTTATACCTTCACCTATATGACGCTTGGTGAGGGGGCTGCCATGGTTGTTGCTTCTTGTCTATTGCTCGAGTGGGGCATTTCAGGTGCCGCTGTAGCGGTTGGGTGGAGCAGTTATTTAAATGATTTGATATCGATAGCTACAAATCTTGAAATTCCCATGGCGATTAGATCTTCTCCTCTGGTTGAAGTTGCTGATGGTTGGGGTTGGAATGGCGAGAGTTACATTAACCTGCCTGCTGTATTGCTGGTGTTGATGTGCTCTTTGTTGCTTCTACGTGGGTCAAGAGAGTCAGCGATTATTAATGCAATTTTGACGATCTCAAAACTAGGTGTTCTATTTTTATTTGTCGTGATGACATTACTGGCATTTAAGGTTGAGCATTTTGAGCCCTTTATACCTTTTGGGGTTGAGGGGGTTGGCGCAGCGGCTGCCATCATTTTTTTTAGTTATATTGGTTTAGACGCAGTCGTCAATGCAAGTGAAGAAACGATTAACCCGCAACGCAACGTTCCTTTAGCTATTATTGGAGCGCTCATTATTGTTACTTTTGTTTATATTTTGGTTGCTATCAGTAGCCTCGGTGTTCAACCTGCTGCAGATTTTGCTGGGCATAACGGCAATTTAACCATGGTATTACAGCGGGCCACATCAGTACCTTGGTTAAGTGGCCTGCTTGCAGCGGGTGCGGTCATTTCAATATTTAGTGTGACGTTGGTGTGCCTGTATGGGCAATCAAGAATATTTTTTGCTATGGCACGCGACAAAGTCATACCCGAAGTTTTTTGCAAAGTTGACCCACATAGTCGTAGCCCCAAAGCAGGTGTACTGTTGTCTACGGTAATTGTGACGCCTTTAGCGGGCTTTGTACCCGCACAACTGCTATGGAGCATTGTGAGTCTGGGCACATTAATTACCTTTATTACTGTAGCCGTTTCTTTAATCATGTTGCGCAGCTACTTTAAACGTATGCCACCAGGCTATAAAACGCCTTTTTACCCCCTCATACCCGTTTTAAGCATTGGCAGCTGCATATACCTATTAATGAGTTTGCAACAGACGGTTTATGTACTGTTTGCTGTTTGGATATTGTTATCGGCTATTTTTTATTTTTTATACAGCCAATCACGGGCAACACCATAACTGCTTTGCTGATTAGAACAAGAACTTCACCCGCGCACTGATCATCTGATTGGTGTAGCCTGTACTT
>CALBMZ010000207.1 GCA_937896225.1 uncultured Alcaligenaceae bacterium
AAGATAGATTGATCGACAATTTCTAACGATGCAGACTGCCAATGAATTTTTAAATTTAAAGTTGATAAAGCCTGTAACGATCGCAACGGACCACTCATACGAATTTGGCGTCGATATATCGGTCGTGCAGTATGAGTATGTGACAAGGGAATGGCTTGTGCAGCACCGAGTTGAACGTTTTGAAAAATTGCTTTGCGTTGCTGTAATGGGGTGAGCCAATCTTCTTGAAATGTAGGTTCAGACCAATCAATGGTGTGACTTGGAAATTTAACTTGACGAACCAAACTGACTTGATCAAGTGAGTCTGGCAAAAGCTTCCAGCCTGCTGGTGTTGCCCTTGATAGTTGGCCATTATTTGCATGCGCTTGGTCACGTTGATATAGTGCTTGACATGTGAAGTTGTCAGTCGAACGTTCGCACTCAACCCGCTTAAGTGCCCAGCCTGATGGGTCTAGCGGCAGAGCATGCCAAAGCTTTACCATGCCAAGTAGGGACGCATAGCTGTGATGCTGATAGAGCATAGAGACTTGATAGCTATCGTTTAAATGCGCTGAAGCTTGTTGCGCACGATTGCGAGATAGTACTGAGTCACTCGACCATAAATAAGCGAATATGCACATGAATACAATTAAGCTCGACGTGCTTAAAAATACTACTTTTAGAAACGAACGACTTTTAATAGTGGACAGGTTCGGAACTGATAAAGTTTGCCTAAACAACCATGACAAAGCTGTTTTCATATCATGGTGTTCAACTGCTTCACTCGTAGCTTGTTTGCTTAATTGGTCAGAGGAACCGTCCAAAGCCGTAAGGTCTTCAACATGCACAATCGAAAATCGTTCTTTTAACTGAGTAATATGCTCATCAACTTGTAAGCGGTTGCTATACCAAACGTCTGTTTGACATAGAACCATGCCGTGATGCGCGGCGACTAACCACCAAGATTGATCTGATACCTGTAAAACTAAAACATGGGTATCTTGTTGTTTCTCATTCGCAAAGGCAAGAGCAGCTGAATATAGTTTTTCTTGGCGATTAGATTTAAGTATGGTGAATGTTCCCACACCCAAAACTGAACCGCTTCGATTAGTTGCCGTGCCCGAAGCGATGTAATGAGTAACTTTTTTTCGACGCTGGTCAAGCAATATATCTCGCTTTGTTTGTGCGCCAATTAAAGGAAACCAACGCATACCAAATACCCATGCACGATTTCGATGGTGATTGATTCTGCAAAGACGGTGAATGCCGGTTTGATCGCCCCACTTAACCGTTTCTTTAATGATTTGGTTTGACACCTTAACGGCCCTCTTCAATTTGTGCCGTCACCACGACAAGGGTTAAGCTTCGTAACTGCCCCACTTGATCGCTTCCCCCTGTTAAACGCGGTGCGTTAGGGGCAAGGCGTGACTGACTGTTTTGCTCTTCGTGCCGCTCAAAGCCTGCTATGAGTGTCGGCTCACCTGCACGCAAAGCCACTTGTTGTACGGTACCGTTTCCCTCAACTGTTATTTGCTGAACCTTCAGTTGGTTTTCACCTGACCCAAACGCCAATTGCCTCAGGGGTTGCGCCACCGTATTGTCATACGCCACTGAAAGTAAAATTTGTCCATCTTCTTGAACGTCAGGAACCAGAGTCAAAAATGCACCAACGGTCTCTTCTCGCTGGCGAACGGATACAGAAGGGGCTAAATTAGATGAAGACGATGAATCTTTTTGACCTGCGCTGGTTTGTATTTGATCAACATAGGTGAACGTTTTTCTAACGGCATGCGTAATCGGTCGCCTATTTAGGGTCACAACAGGTACGGTTGTGTGGCGCAAAATATCAGCGTGTTTTGATATGGCTTGAACGACAGCTTGTGCTTTATATGCCGAAGATCCTTGACTTTGCGTTGACAAATCAGCAGAGCCTGCTTCCGTTCGCAAACCACCAGTCATCGCAAGCTGTGCGACAGCCAAACTATTCGTTAAGGCTAATGACCAGTCAAGGCCATAATTAATATTTTCCTTTTGTATGACCGAAAACTCTTCAAACACCAACCTGACTCGTCTAGACATACTACGGTTTTCTCGGGCAATATATTTTTCAATTGCATCTAATGCATCGGGTGTGTCTGTCACCACAACGCTTGTTAATGCGCCAGGTTGTGCAGCAAGCACGCCCGCTTTTGTCATAAAAGCTTGCAACCGGTGTTGCAATGCTTCCAGCATTGGTTGTTGAATGGCTTTTAAACTAGTTTGTGATGAGCTTTCAAAGGTAGCCTTACTGCCACTGGCACCTTTGCCTAACTTAGCATCTGTTTTAGCCACTAAAGTCAATGCACGAATATCAAACACGCGAGTTTCAGTTCTGTAAAACTCAATCTCTCGTCCGGTATAACGCCAATACACATTTAGCTGAGCCGCAATTTGATCGAGTATGTCAACCAAAGGGCGCGAGCGGTTATCAAGATAAATTGATCGTTCAGTTTTAAAAGTCTGCCCCCCCATATCGGTGGCGAGTTTCGGTGAAAATAAATAGGCGGGTAAGCGTGCTTCAGCTCTGACACGCACAGGTATTGACGTGACATGTGAAATTCTTTTCGCCACATCAAGGATATCGTGTGATTTATGCTTAAAAATTAAAGTGGTTTTGACCTGCTTTCTTAATGCTGATGGGAGCGTCATATCGGGTGTCAATGCAATTGATGCACCCGTCACCCAAGGTTTATTAATTTTTTGAGCGAGTCGTATTTGTTCATGATTAGGTTTAACACTCGAGACAAAATCTTTTTTTTGTTGAGAAAGACTCTGATATTCTTGATTCACTTCAACTTGACTTTGTTGCGTGCGTTCGTCTATGGCGCAACCTGACGTGCCCAAACAAATGATGACGACTGAACATAATGCAGTCGTTTGAAAACGCAAACCTATGTTTACTAACTGAGTTGTATAGGAAGCCAATAGATTTGGAACTTTAACGATGCGATTCATACAGCAGGCCCTCGACGCGCTTGTGGGTCACATACTTGCGCAATCGGTACAATTCGCACAACATGATTCGTGTAAAAACATGGCTGTACCGGCCTATCTGACATTTCAGTCGTACTTAGCAATTGCTGAACAGAAGTCACAAAATCATCTGTAAAGGCTGCTGCGCCTAATATGGGCAAGTCAACATTCACTGCCCAATGAACATTTTCAAAATGCCATGGCGTTTGTTTGGCCCAACGCTTAATAGTTTGACGAATCGTTTTATCGTCTAACTTAGCCGTGAAATTTGCAACAGTTGGTTGATGTGGTGTCAACAATCTAGCTGGACGACTGTTTTGGTGTGGGATTGAAAAGTGCGTTTGGTGCGATAGAGTTTGATGAGCACTTTCAATGTTTGCGTTTG
>CALBMZ010000208.1 GCA_937896225.1 uncultured Alcaligenaceae bacterium
GGCGGAAGAGGTAAATAGATGAACTAAGGTTAGCCTATCAGACCTCTCAGTGCCCAAAAACATTGATAAATGTAAAAAATAGCTTGAGAAATTATATTTAACTAATTGTGCTTTAAGGTAGCCTGCTTAATCGTGATCGAATGATTTAAGGCATGCAGTTGTTATTCATTTATACTAATTTTTAAGGTTGCATATGTTTGCCTAACTTCCATTAATCTTTATAGATTATTTAACTGAAACAATAGAGCATGAATGGGCGGTTTCTTTCAATAACCTATTCGAAACTGATTATTTTGCTGAGGTCAAGTTTTTATGATTATCCCTTGTGCTCGATCTGTAAATAAAAATTATGACGTGGTTTTGTCAGTCGTTGTGCCCGTTTTTAACGAGTACACCACGTTGCCGGTTCTGTTGGAGCGTGTTTTACCAATTCTTGATGCCTTGCCAATCGACACCCAACTTGTATTTGTTGATGATGGCAGCCACGATGAGAGTGCCAGCTACCTTGCCAATATGCTTGAGACCAAAGGTGGTTTGAAATTAGTAAAGCTGAGCCGTAATTTTGGCAAAGAAGCTGCCTTGACAGCTGGGCTTGAATACGCAACGGGTGATGCAGTAATTGTTATTGATGCTGATCTTCAAGACCCCCCTGAACTCATTCCACAAATGGTGGAAGTTTGGCAATCTGGCACAGATGTCGTGTTGATGCAGCGCCGTTCAAGGCAGGGTGAGTCAATATTCAAACGCTTGAGCGCTCACCTTTTTTACCGATTGCTTAACCATACCAGTCGTACAAATATTCCAGTCGATACGGGTGATTTCAGGTTGATGAGTCGACGGGCTGTCGATGCACTTATGTCATTAAACGAACGTAACCGTTATATGAAAGGAATTTTCGCTTGGGTCGGCATGCCAACCATTGTGTTGCAATATGACCGAGAGCCGCGGGTTGCTGGTAAGACAAAATTGAGCTATTCAAAATTGGTCGGTCTTGCCTTGGAAGGTTTGACTTCATTTTCTATATCTCCATTACGTTGGGCCACCGGCTTGGGTTTGGTCACGGCGACCTTTGGTGTTCTTTTTGGAATATGGATCGTGATTAAGGCTCTAGTGGTTGGCGACGCCACAGCAGGTTACCCATCCATAGTGGCTTTGATTACATTTTTTAGCGGTGTACAACTTCTAAGCATTGGTATCGTTGGCGAATATGTTGGCAAAACGTACGTTGAAACAAAGCAACGCCCAATCTATATCAAAGAAGATGTGTTGGAAAGCGCACCAAAAAAACATACTGAATAGCAAGTGTGTGGTGCCAACGGGGTAGGGTATCGCTCAAAGTCGTCAAAAAAATGACCACCTCGCCACTACACCGTAAAAACACGCATCACATCAAGTGCAGCTAAAGGTTTGGCAGACTTTATGGCTCAAAAGGGTTGCATATCAAAAAAATTATCAAAAAAATGGTTAATAATTGAGCCTTAATCATCAAAACTTGGTTTTTTTACAATCAACAAACAACATATAGATCAAACAAATAGATCAATTTAAACAATATTTTCTTTACCCAAAATGTTGGAGGTTAATCTTGAGTGTGCTTGCCCCATTAGTTGAAAAAAAATTGGCTAGTCTGCCATCAGGTGTTAGTGTAAGGGTCAAATTGCCTGATGGCACGGTAATCGGTAACGCACAAGCCCCCGTTTTATTGCATGCTAAAAGCACACGTACGCTTAAAAACCTTGCTAATGGTGACATTGGCTTGTTGGGAGATGATTACGTTCAAGGCCGTTTAGAGTTTGAGGGTTCTGTGCGAGATCTGATGGCCGTTGCAACTGCAATGTTGCCTAGTTCGCCTGTTACGGCGGCGCGTCAAAGCAATTTGGTTGCTATGATTAGTCGCTTGATTTCAGTTTGGCGGCATTCGGTTGAACGTGATGCCAAACACATCGAGTTTCATTATGATCTTTCAGACGATTTTTATGCGTTATGGCTTGACCCCCATCGCGCGTACTCATGCGCATACTACCGCGAAACAAATTTATCGCTCAAAGCCGCACAAGAAGCCAAGTTTGACCACATTTGCAGCAAATTAAGACTGAATGTGGGCGAGCGTTTTTTAGACATTGGAGCAGGTTGGGGCGGTTTGTTGATTTGGGCGACCGAACATTATGGTGCTGACGCGACAGGCATCACGCTCTCACGCAATCAACATGCCTATGTTTCTCAACTTATCGAAGATAAAGGGCTAAGTCATCGCTGCCGTATTCAGTTAGTTGATTATCGACACATTGGTTCAGCTGAACCTTTCGATAAAATTGCCTCTGTGGGTATGTTTGAACACGTAGGTAGTGCCAATTTGACCCTTTATTTTGATAATGTCAGACAATTGTTGAAGCCAGGTGGTCTTATTTTGAACCACGGCATCACCGCGGGTGGGGTTGATAACCCTCAATTAGGTCATGGTATGGGTGATTTCATTGAAAAATATATTTTTCCAGGTGGCGAGCTCTTACATATTGGCCATGTCATGACACATATGGCGCAAGGTGGGCTCGAAGCCCTTGATGTTGAAAATTTAAGGCCGCACTATGCGCGAACATTGTGGGCTTGGAGTGATGCGCTTGAGGCGCGTTTAGATGAAGCCAAATCAATTTTGAATAATGAGGTAGGCCAGCGTGCGCTTCGAGCATATCGACTTTACTTGGCAGGGTGTGCAGTGGGGTTCGAGCATGGATGGATGTCACTCTATCAAATTGTTGGGCAACATAATCCGCGAAGCGGTCGTCCTGATGAACTTGACTACCCAACAGACTTGGCCTACCCATGGCGACGCGATTATATGTACAAAAACTAAAAACTGAAAAGTAATTGATGGAACAAGCTGAATGTTTTTAGCTTGTACTGGGTTGGCGTAGTGTTTCCAAAAAAACAATACTCTGTTTGCGTTGCATATCTGCAATGGTTGAATTAAATATGCTGCTTTTTATTTTTTCTATGGCTAAAGTGGAGTTCTATAGCTATTAAACGTAATATTTTTGGTGCCGATGAAAGGAATCGCAGGCCGCTTGAATAAAGGGTTTGCGCCTATTTGGGGAAACTTTTGTTGTTCCCCATAAAACAACACTTCGGTGTCAGCAGGCACTACAAGGGAAATTCTGGAATCTTTAGCTGATTAGGGCAAGCGACAAGGGCAGGGCCTAATATTTATTGCCCCTGTTGTTAAAAACCGCTAATTAATATTAGCAAACGCTACTTTAAGCTCATGGCATTGTTATTAACCCTCTCATGTTGTAAGTTCATAAAACATTTGGAGCGCACCGTGTTGAACGCTTACCTCCGTAAATCAGGTGGTTCATTAATCATGACCATACCAGCTACCTATGCTGAGCAAAACGGCCTAGACGCCGGTTCATGCGTTTCTGTAGACATCCATGGCGGCGAATTAAAGGCCAAGCCGCAAACCTAGAACCCTAGCAGAGCAGCTGGCTGCCACGCCTTCAGATGCTGGCCTAGTCGAGGGTTGGGATGATATACACCCGTCGGGGCCGAGCTTTGACGCCTAATCGAGGCGACAAACTGCACTTAACAACATCCCTAAACTTTCTTGTAACGACCGGTATGTTGAAATCCTTGTGTATTTTTCGTAGTTTATAGACTACAATAATAAAGATGATAGAGCTTAAGCAAACAGAAATTTATCAGAAGTGGCAAGCGCGGCTTAGAGATAAAAGAGCAAGAACCATCATTGCAACACGTTTGATGCGTCTGGCAGAGGGATTGCCGGGTGATGTTGAACCAGTAGGTGAAGGCGTTAGCGAACTGAGGATCCATTACGGCCCAGGCTACCGTGTATATTTCCAGCGTCGCGGAAACCTTCTGGTTGTACTGTTATGCGGTGGAAATAAAAGCACCCAGGTGCGTGATATTGCCGCTGCTAAGAAACTCGCTATGGAATGGAGTGAAGAAAATGACTGAGAAATTGACGACTTACGATCCTGCTGCTGCATTGGTAGATGATGAAGAGATCGCTTACTTTTTGGCTGATGCATTTGAAACGGGTGATTCAGCCTACATTGCCAAGGCATTTGGTGTTGTTGCTCGAGCAAAAGGGATGACAGAGATTGCTAAAAAAACTGGACTATCTCGAGAACAGCTTTATCGATCATTTAGCGAACGCGGTAATCCGACGTTGAAGACAACGCTAGCGGTCATGCGAGCCCTCGGAATTGATTTAACAACCAAGCCTCATGTGACGGGTTGAGTGTTGAGAGGATGCTTGTTTTGTGGTTAATGTCACACGAGTAGAATGAGGCTTTCATGCGGTGAGAAAAACCCTTGCTGATGATCGGAATCGCAGGCTTGAATAAAGGGTTTGCGCATATTTGGGGAAACTTTTGTTGTTCCCCATAAAACAACACTTCAGTGTCAGCAGACACTAAAAGGGAAGTTCTGGAGTCTTTCGCTGTTTAGAGGAAGCTAAAAGGGCAGGGTATGGCCTTTTAGCCTACTGAACTGCTGTGTCGTTATGAACTTTCAGCGAACTGAACTGCAGCGTCATGGAAACGTTTGCCAACGTTATAAAGCATTAAGGCTTGTAATCATGGTGCTGGCTTGGGCACGGAAGTCATCTGGTCGTGACTTACGGAAAGTCTCAAGGTTTGCAAGCTTCCAGCGCAAAGCAGGAAGTTGGGCGGCATGATTGCATTCCAACAGGGACCAGTCCGGTTCGGCTTGAACTAGACCCGCGAGGAAGCAACGATGTTTGTCAGTCAAATCATTGCATAAATCTAGTCGCAACTGGCTGCGCGCATCGAGTAGCGTTTCGAGAGGGCATGGCAGATCAGTCATCCCAACGAATGCCTGCTCATAATCTGCCTCAATATTTTTATCATTCCCAAACAGTAACTCGTGCGGCGGTCGATTGTGACCAGCTAAGTAGATGACGTTGCAAAAGATTAATTGCACCAAAGACGCTGAAGTTGTCATTAGGGAATGCATAAACACCTTGAGCCAATCGCACTAACCAATTATGCTTGGCATAGTAGGCAGCAAGTGTGGATGAGACTCCTAGGTTTGCCAAGGCTCGCAAGTCGAATGGTGCACCACGTGGAAGTTCACTTTGCACTTTTTTGATTAGATTCTGTCTATTATTTTCATTCATATACAAAAAATTGTACATTATCTAATCATTTTTGGGTTTTTCGGTATTAGCCACTGCAACTGATATTGTAAAAGAGTCGGGTAATTTAGTTGCCACTACCGTCTCTCAAGATTCCCATTGATCAGGCTATTAAGTAATAAAAGTATTTTGTGTCACCATTGTGTCACGGTAATTCTACCTGTCAATCAAGTTGGTTTTTTATATTATGTTAATTAATATCAACGACTT
The DNA here is from genome assembly GCA_937896225.1 of uncultured Alcaligenaceae bacterium. Lineage (GTDB taxonomy): Bacteria > Pseudomonadota > Gammaproteobacteria > Burkholderiales > Burkholderiaceae_B > Algicoccus. The sequence continues at coordinate 5,387 of CALBMZ010000208.1, forward strand.
ATACTGGTGCCGATGAAAGGAATTGAACCCTCGACCTTCTCATTACGAATGAGCTGCTCTACCCCTGAGCTACATCGGCACTACAAAAATTATATCAGAGCACTTAAAGTTACGATTTGCCTTTAAGGGCACAAAAGTGATACTATTTCGTTCTTATCTTTTCCCCAATAGCTCAGTTGGTAGAGCGCCGGACTGTTAATCCGTAGGTCAC
>CALBMZ010000209.1 GCA_937896225.1 uncultured Alcaligenaceae bacterium
CAATGGTTTAAAGATCTGGCTCAGAGCCGCCCAGATTCAGCATGCTTATCAACTGCAGATTGTCGACGAGTCTTGCGTCAGTTACGGGAGCGAGTTTTTTATACCGTTATGATTCGCGACATAAATGATCTCGCTGACTTAACTGAAGTCACACAAGCGATGTCTTATTTGGCTGATATAGCCATCGAACAATCCTATCGTTCAGCCATGCAAGATTTAATCGTCTTGCATGGTATACCGACGGACCCTGCCACAAAATTACCACAAGAAATGATTGTGATAGGTATGGGTAAGCTCGGTGGCAACGAGCTTAATGTTTCATCAGATATTGACTTGGTCATGCTTTATAACGCCGAAGGAGAAACGCCTGGCCCTAGAAAAATTTCCAACCATGAGTTTTATGGCAAATTAACGCGCAATATGATGCCGTTAATTTCTGAAGTAGATGCTCATGGCATGGTCTTTAGAACAGACCTACGTCTAAGGCCAGATGGTGATATTGGCCCCCTTGCTTGGAGCCTTGACGCATTCGAACAGTATTTATTCACGCAGGGCCGTGAGTGGGAACGTTACGCTTGGCTGAAAGGTCGTGTGATACCGACTCGGGCCTTCGTTGAAAGCAAGCCTGAACAAGCCATTCAAGATTTTGAAACTTTACGGTCGCCCTTTGTATATCGTAAATACTTTGATTTTGATGCACTCTCTGCGCTACGAGCCTTACGAGAACGCATACGCCAAGACTGGCAACGACGTGCCGTCGCACGTTCAAACATTGATACTTATCGAAATATTAAACTGGGTGAAGGTGGTATTCGTGAAATTGAATTTGTTGTGCAACTGACACAATTGATTCGAGGCGGCAAGATGCCAACTCTGCAACAAAGGGGTTTACTCGACGGCCTGCATGCTCAAGCAAGGGTGGGGCTTATACCTGAATCAACTGCACAACGACTTGAGCAAGCTTATATCTTTTTGCGACGCACTGAGCATGCCTTGCAATATCGTGAAGATGAACAAACACATTTACTACCTGAGTCTCCTGAGCAACGTGAGGCGCTTGCTTTTGCACTAAATATGGCCTTTGAGGCTTTTGAAGAAACGTTGACACAACATCGCAAATTTGTTGCTGAAGTGTTCAAAGATGCCTTTCGAATGGCAGGATTAACGCAAGAACCAGCCACGACGAAAGCAGATCACTTAGCAGATCAAACTGACCCTGCCCTATTAATTCAAACTAATGAATTTCATGATTCAGGCCCAAGCAGCTCGCTAGAAGAAGCCCTGCCTGCCTATGGCATTTATACAGAAAACTTGCGAAAAAGAATTAAAATATTCTTAGATAGCTATCGTATTAACGGTCTTTCTAATCAAAGCCGAAGCCGAATTGATGACTTGTTGCCGTTAATACTTGACGCCTCAATTAGCAACAAAAACCCTGAACGTGCTGTTTTAAATATGCTTGAGCTCATTGAAAATATTGCTCAGCGCAGTGCCTATTTAGCCCTAATGATTGAATACCCTGACACGCTCGCACGGGTATCTAAAATCATGGCGGCGAGCCCTTGGGCGGCTCAATACGTGATTCAAAACCCAATCGTTCTTGATAGCTTAATTGATTGGCGATCGCTCATGGAACCGGTTGATTTTGTTCGTGTTGCGCAACGTCTACAACAAGATTTAGATGCTTGCCAGTTAGCCGATGGTAGCCCTGATGTTGAGCAGCAAATGAACTTAATGCGCGACACCAAGAGACAGTTAAGTTTTCAAATGTTGGCACAAGACTTGGCCGATGTCCTCTCAATTGAAGCCTTAGCTGATAACTTATCTGCTTTGGCTGACTTATTGTTAGCTGAAACAATTCGGCGCGTTTGGCCATTAGTTTTGAAGGTAAAGCCAGGCGAACCCTGCCCTGCTCTTAAGATGGGCATCATTGCATATGGCAAATTAGGCGGCAAAGAGATTGGTTACTCTTCAGATCTAGACTTGGTATATTTATTTGACGATGCACGCGAAGAAGCTGCAGAACAATATGCCAAACTTGCCAGACGTTTAACGTCTTGGCTATCAACCATGACTTCATCAGGGCGTTTGTACGAAGTAGATTTACGCTTGCGTCCAGATGGCGATGCGGGCCTGTTAGCTGTGTCGGTTGATGCGTTCGAAAACTACCAATTAACAAAAGCTTGGGCATGGGAGCATCAAGCTATTACCCGAGCTCGATGGGTCGCGGGTGACGCTAACTTAAGTCAACGTTTTGACAAGATACGCGAAAAAGTGCTGACCACCCCACGCAACACCGATGAGCTGATCAAAGACGTTAAACTGATGCGTCAAAAAATCAATGAAGGCCACCCCAATCAAAGTGGTGATTTTGACTTGAAACATGATGTGGGCGGCATGGTTGACCTTGAGTTTGTGACACAGTATTTGGTATTGAGGTACGCACCAACCCACCCAAGCTTAATTCCCAACCTGGGCAACATTGCTTTGTTACGTATTGCTAGCGAATTGGGGCTTATACCGTCAGATCTAGCGCAAGGCTCAGCCAACGCTTACAGAAATTTAAGGCGACAGCAACACGCACTGCGCCTACAAGGGGCAGAAAAAGCCCGTTTACCCTTTACTGAGTTGGCCTCAGAGCGCGAAATAATAGGTAAACTTTGGCAATATGTAATTGAACAACCCGTGTCAAAACCATTGGTAAATAAAGTAGACGATTTGAAAGGCTAATCTCTACATTTTTTTCTTTTTTTATATGATATCAAACCATGACTGACAGTATTCGCCCTTCTTTAAGTTTGCCACCCGACAGGAAACGGGTGCTGATGCATTCGTGTTGCGCACCCTGTTCAGGTGAAGTTATGGAGGCGATGCTTGAAGCTGGCATTGAGTACGATATATTTTTTTACAACCCTAATATTCATCCTGTTAAAGAATATGAAATTCGTAAACAAGAAAATATACGTTTTGCAGAACAGCATGGTATTGGCTTCATTGATGCAGATTACGATGTTGATAACTGGTTTGATCGCATCAAGGGCTTAGAAAACGAGCCTGAGCGTGGCGAACGTTGCACCCAGTGTTTTGATATGCGCTTTGAACGCACGGCACTCTACGCCGCTGAACATGGCTATGACACCATCACGAGCTCTTTAGGCATTTCTCGCTGGAAAGATATGAAGCAAATTAATGGCTGTGGCGTTAAAGCTGCGGGCCGTTACGACAACATGCTTTATTGGGAATATAACTGGCGCAAACACGGTGGTTCACAGCGTATGATCGAAATTAGTAAGCGCGAAGCGTTTTACCAACAAGAATATTGCGGCTGCGTTTACTCGTTACGAGACACCAATCGCCATCGCCGTGATAACGGTCGTGAACGCATTCAAATTGGCATTAAGTTTTACGGTAAAGGTGATTTAATTTAACTTAATTTGACTCAACCTAACCAACTCACAATTATTTTGTGCAAGCAGTTCAGGCCATACTGGACTGGCTAACAAATTATATTCTTTTACCCGAGACTGCCCCATTGGGTCATGATTTAAAAGCTGTTGCGAGGGATGTGTCATGAATAAACCACCCGTTTTTAAGATGGGTAGCCAAAGCTTAAGCATATCTTCGAACGGAGGGTGAGGCCTTGAAAAATCATAAGCCCCAACAAAACCTTGATTTGACTTAAAGCCAAGTTTTACAGAGTCACTGATAAGCGATGAAGCCCCTAAAAAACCAATCACCTGTGCTTTAAAGCGTTGCCATATTGGCATATCAGTTGAAACACCAGCATGGGGTCGCGTATCGCGTAACCAAGGTAAAGAACCTGCGTAACGACGCGTTAAAGCGCGTAATAATGGCTGACGAATACCGGGCAACTGGTGCACGTGTAAGTGGCCATCAATAAAATTGGGCTGGCAATTGAAAATAGACTCGAACTGATCAAGCTGATGTTCAATCGCTAAATTAACCTTTTTAGCGTCTAGCAACCCCAAATAACTATGTATAACTAAGTTTCGCCATGGTTTCACGCCAGTTGCCGGGGCCATACCCGGCCAAACTTCAGTAAAATTTAAATGTAAACCTATATCAGCGTTCAAACGGGCAAGTTCTACCGCACGCAAACGAATGTGTGGGCCATCAACTAACGCCCCCACAGCAGATAAGCGATGATGGCTCACTAGATCGATAATGGCGGCGTCAACTTGGGCGTTTAAACCAAAATCATCTGCACAGGCGACAATACCAGTTTTAATTGGCATGGTGCTTTATTATGAATTTTTTAGGGGTCATGTCATTTTGAAGAAAATGGTGCATCAAATAAGTTGGTTTGTTTTAGTTGGCACAATGGCTGCTGGCGTGCATTGGATGGTCGCTGTGGTGGGGGTTAAATATATGCACCTTAACCCACTTTGGGCAAATTTAATCGGTTGGTTAGTCGCGTTTGTGGTTTCATTCAGTGGTCATTATCATTTAACGTTTCGCCTACAACGGGCAGGGGTTAAGCAAGCCATTCGTCGTTTTTTTATGATCTCAGCTTGCGGTTTTGCTGTCAATGAGCTCAGCTACGCATATTTACTAGCCACCACGCACATTCGTTTCGATTGGCTATTAGCCGGTATTTTAATTGGAGTTGCTGGAGCAACATTTGTAGCCAGTCGCATTTGGGGGTTTAAAGCTTAGGCGACGCTTCAGGTTTTTGGTTTTGTGGTTTTGTGGCTTGACCAATAGACTGCCTTACCAAGTATAAAGGGCGGCCTTTCACTTCATCAAATATACGGGCAATGTACTCGCCAACAATGCCCAATGAAAGTAAGTTAATACCTGAGAAAAACAACAATATGGTCACAATAGTGGGCCAGCCATCAACTCGGTTTCGGTAAAGAATAAATTCAATCACAATGTATAAGCCATACATAAATGCGCATATTGACACCACAAAACCTGCCAAACTTACGGCACGCAATGGCCAGGTCGTGAATGACATCAAGCCCGCCAAAGCAAGCTTAAACAAACGAAAGGCGCCGAAGGTACTTGCACCTGAGTGACGTTCTTCGGGCATGTATTCGATCGACTCAGTTTTAAAACCGACCCAAGCATACAAGCCTTTCATGAAACGGTTACGCTCGGGCAGCAGCATAATGGCATCAACAACTGATTTGTCCATCAGACGAAAATCGCCTGCGTTAGGGGGGACACGCACGCCATGAGAACCCTTCAATAAGGTGTAGAAAAAACGGCTGCCAACACGCTTAAACCAGGTTTCATCTTCACGGCTTTCGCGAACGGCATAGACCATGTCAACGCCCTGCTCCCATCGCGCTAGCATGGGAGTAATTAAGTGAGGGGGGTGTTGTAAGTCGGCGTCTAGCAAAATCATCACATCGCCCGTCACCGCGTTCATGCCAGCGGTAATGGCGGCTTCTTTACCAAAATTTCTTGATAATTCTATGTAACGAAAGCCTGGAATTTGGGACCATGCAGCCATCATGATGCTTGTTTTGTCTTGACTACCATCATCAACAATGATGACTTCCCAATGCTCAGTGAGTTGATTTAACTCGCTTTGTAACAAAGGCAGCAACACGGCTAAGTTGTCGTGTTCATTGAACGCTGGAACGACACAAGATACCTTGGAGGAACGAATATGACGAGGCATGTGTACAGGAAGAATAGGTTCAGACATAAAAAAATGGTGTCAATTTTTTAGATTGACACCATCATAGCCGTTTGATGGGCTTATTGCAGAGTACGTTCAAATACAAACTTACCGTCGCGAAAATCAACTGGCACCACATCGTTGGGGCCAAACTGCCCCTCTAATATGCGTTTTGCAATGGGGTTTTCAAGTTGCTGCTGAATGGCACGCTTTAGGGGTCTTGCACCAAATATCGGATCAAAACCTGCTCGTGCTAGCTCAGATAGTGCCACATCACTGATTTCAAGTAGCATGTCTTGCTGGGCCAGACGGCTTGCCAATCGTTTGATTTGAATGCTAGCAATTTTTTCTATGTGCTTGGCATCAAGGCTATGAAACACCACAACTTCATCGATACGATTTAAAAATTCAGGCCTGAAATATGTTTTGACTTCTTCCCACACCACTTCTTTGATGTCTGCATAAGGCTGGCCCACCATATTTTGTATATGTTGTGACCCTAAGTTTGAGGTCATCACAATAACTGTATTTCTAAAGTCAACGGTACGACCTTGACCATCAGTTAAACGGCCATCATCGAGTACTTGTAGCAACACATTGAAAACATCTGGGTGGGCTTTTTCAACTTCATCAAGCAAAATCACACTGTAAGGCTTGCGTCTTACCGCCTCGGTAAGATACCCCCCCTCTTCATAGCCCACATAACCTGGTGGCGCACCAATGAGGCGAGCAACGGAGTGCTTTTCCATGAACTCGCTCATGTCAATACGGATTAAAAGTTCGTCAGAATCAAATAAAAAATCTGCTAAGGCGCGTGTTAACTCAGTTTTACCCACGCCTGTTGGGCCTAAAAATAAGAATGAACCATAAGGCTTAGAAGGGTCAGACAAACCTGCTCGTGACCGGCGAATCGCATCGGCTACTAAAGATACCGCTTCATCTTGACCAATCACACGTTGATGCAAGCGGTCTTCCATTGCTAAGAGCTTGTGGCGTTCACCTTGCATCATTTTTGACACAGGAATGCCTGTGGCGCGCGAAACCACTTCTGCGATTTCTTCAGCACCCACTTGTGTGCGCAATAATTTAGGCTTAGCCCCTTCACTAGGTGCTTCTTTAGAAGCGCCCTCAGCCTCTTTTAAACGCGACTCAAGCTCGGGCAACTTACCATACTGAAGTTCAGCTAATTTATCAAATTGACCTTTACGCTGTAGCTCTGCCATTTCAGCTCGAGTCTTTTCAATTTCTTCTTTAATCGACTGAGTACCCTGAACAGCTGCTTTTTCAGCTTTCCAAATTTCTTCAAAATTGTTGTACTCGCGTTGTAAGCTTTCAAGCTCATCTTCAATGAGCTGCAGACGGCGCTTCGAAGCATCATCGCTTTCTTTTTTAACTGCTTCACGTTCAATTTTGAGCTGAATAATACGACGATCAAGCCGGTCCATGACCTCGGGTTTCGAATCGATTTCCATACGAATACGGGCACCTGCCTCGTCAATGAGATCAATGGCTTTATCAGGTAGAAATCGATCGGTAATGTAGCGGTGTGAAAGCTCGGCCGCAGCCACAATTGCGGGGTCGGTAATTTCAACGCCATGGTGTAATTCATAGCGTTCTTGTAAACCACGCAAAATAGCGATAGTTGATTCAACATCAGGCTCATCGACCAGTACTTTTTGAAAACGTCGCTCAAGTGCAGCATCTTTTTCAATGTACTTGCGGTATTCGTCAAGCGTGGTGGCACCAATGCAATGCAACTCACCTCGCGCCAAGGCGGGTTTGAGCATGTTGCCAGCGTCCATCGCGCCTTCGGCTTTGCCTGCGCCGACCATGGTGTGAATTTCATCAATAAAAATTAACGTATTGCCATCGTCTTGCGACAGCTCTTTCAAAACTGATTTTAGACGCTCTTCAAACTCACCGCGATATTTTGCACCCGCTAGTAAGCTGGCTAAATCGAGCGATAGCAAACGCTTACCACGCAAAGTTTCGGGTACTTCATCATTCACAATTCGCTGGGCCAAGCCTTCAACGATGGCGGTTTTACCCACGCCAGGCTCACCAATCAAGACTGGGTTGTTTTTGGTGCGACGTTGCAAAATTTGAATAGCTCGGCGAATTTCATCATCGCGACCTATCACAGGGTCAAGTTTGCCACTGCGAGCAAGCTCAGTCATATCAGTGGTGTATTTTGTTAAGGCTTCGCGATTTGCATCACCCTCTTGATCGTTGACGCTTGCGCCACCTCGAACCGCATCGACAGCAGCTTCAAGTGACTTCTTTTGCAAGCCTGCATCGCGCAATATACGACCCGTTTCGCCTTTGTCATCAGCTAGGCACAGTAAAAAAATTTCAGTTGGAATGTAGGCATCACCACGCTTGGTGGCTTCTTTATCGGTACGCGTAAAAACGGCTTGTAAGTCGCGGCTAACTTGAATGTTACCCTCGGAACCTTGAACCTGAGGTAAGTTTTTAATGGCGGTTTCAAGTGCGGTTTGCACACGATTAACCGCCACACCGGCACGGGCCAATAAACTACCCGCCCCACTATCGGCATCGGCTAAGAGGGCTGATAGAACGTGCGCAGGTTCAATATAGGCGTTATCGTGACGACCGGCTAAACTTTGTGCGTCAGCAAGTGCTTGTTGAAATTTTGTTGTTAATTTGTCAAATCGCATAATTTAAGCTTCCTTTAAACACCTTCCGATTCAGTCGGAAAATGTGAAATGTGATGCTGCGTTAAAACGTTTTGCAGCAAATTATTATATATATGGGGACTATTTTTTAATTTTCAATGCCACCTGTAATTTTTGGTCATCTATTGGAAGCATCTTGAGTCATTGGCTCATTGAGTGAATGACCTAAAAGCCTGGAATAGCTATTACGTTGCATTATCTTACTTGTCTTATTGTTCGTTCAATATGACG
>CALBMZ010000210.1 GCA_937896225.1 uncultured Alcaligenaceae bacterium
TCAATTTTGTTACTTATTGTTAATAAGCAATTTTCGCGCCAACTTTACCAGCAGATTGAATTCAATTACTTAGCTAGATATACAATAACGCTATTAGCCATTAATCAATATTTGTTGAAGTCGTATGCCTCACAAACTATGCACCAAAATAAAGCAAAAAAATCAAATCATGTTTTTTTTGGTGCATTTAACACATACCCGTCGCACTGATGCATCATATGTTTTATCAGAAACCAAAAGGGCAAATTAAGCCATGCCAGAATCAACATTAGCTGATATTGCACAAGAAGAAGCCATTGTCGAACGCATCTACGAAGCATTAATTGACCAACGTTTAGCACCCGGTACCAAGCTTTCTGAAAGCGATATGTGTAAGGCGTTTGGTGTGGGGCGCATGCGAATTCGGCGCTGTTTATTGTTGTTAGCAAACCGAAACTTAGTTGAGTTGTTGCCAAACCGCGGTGCTTTTGTGGCCAAACCGAACCCAAAACAGGCGCTTGAAATCTTTGAAGCCCGACTCACACTTGAGCCCCCTATCGCTCGCATTGCAGTCGAAAAGTCGAAGCCCAGTCAACTTAAAGTATTAGAAAAACATTTATTAATGGAATCTGCTGCGCACGTTGCTGGCAACCGACGGGAAGCCATACGTTTGTCAGGGCAGTTCCACACGGCATTAGCCAACCTAGCTGACAATGCCGCCATGTTACAAATCGTTAAAGATTTGGTGACTCGTTCTTCACTCATTATTGGCATGTTTGGTGACTCAGGCATTATGAACTGTCGTGACGACGAGCATGCTGGTATTTTGCAAGCATTAAGATCTGGTAATGCAAATTTAGCGCAAGATCTGATGCGAACACATATCCATCACATTATGGACCATCTTGACCTGAGTACCCCAAAAGCCCAAGCACAAGACTTGGTAAGCTTATTTGCGAAAGATGTGTAGAGACGTCAAGTAGCTGACCTAAGTCACCGAAGGTTTATCACAACTTTTCAGTCTCACCATGGCTAGGTTGCCACTTCATGAGCCTCTTTTCAATAATGCCCACTGAAGCATCAAGCAATAAAGCACAGATGGTTAAGACTACTATACCTGCCATAACCGTATTAATATCAAAAGTACCTTCCGCTTGCAAAATCAAATAACCCACACCTGCGGCTGAACCCAAATACTCACCCACTACGGCACCCACAAAAGCCAAACCCACCGCAGTGTGTAAACTTGAAAACACCCAGCTGGTAGCTGATGGCAAGTAAACGTAACGCAACAATTGCTTTTGTTTAGCGCCCAACATTTTCGCGTTATCGAGCAAGGTGGGGCTGACTTCACGCACACCTTGGTAAACATTAAAAAAAACAATAAAAAATACAAGGGTGACTGCTAATGCAACTTTTGACCAAATACCTAAACCAAACCACATGGCAAAAATCGGTGCCAAAATAACTCTAGGCATGGAATTTAAAGCTTTGATGTAGGGGTCAAGCACAGCGCTAGCCATCGGCGACAGACCCAACCAAAGCCCAGCACCCATGCCCGCAGACGTACCAATGGCGAAAGCCAGTAAGGTTTCAGTCAACGTGATTTGTAAATGGTAGTAAATGTCGCCATTTACAAAAAACCATAACCAAACCTGTTCGACAACCCCGATAGGGTCACCAAAGAAAAAAGCCATTTTCTTATCAATTGATAAAACATACCAACCCACTAAGAATATAGTCAGTATGGTGAATTGCCAAACGCGTAGCGACAACTTAGAAGTCGGTTTAATCAAATTCCACATAACTTAAGCTGCCTTCTTCTTTTGTTGTTCGTAACCTTTCAGCACTTCATCACGCAACACATTCCAAATTTGAGTATGAAGCTCGACAAACCGAGGGTCTGATCGAACCTCAGTCACGTCGCGTGGCCGCGGCAAATCAACCACAAACTCACCTATTGGGTGTGTGCCCGGGCCAGCTGATAACACCACGACACGGTCACTCATAGCAATGGCTTCATCAAGATCGTGCGTGATGAATAAGACAGCTTTACGTTTGGCCATCCAAAGCTCAAGCACTTCGTTTTCCATTAACTGACGGGTTTGAATGTCGAGTGCGGAAAAAGGCTCGTCCATCAAAATAATATCGGGGTCACGAATGAGCGTTTGTGCAAGCATGGCACGCTTGCGCATACCGCCAGACATTTGGTGCGGGTAACGATCTTCAAACCCACCCAAACCCACCCGCCGCATCCAGTCACGCCCTTTTTCAGCGGCCTCGTCTTTGGGTACATTGGCAAACTGCAAACCCGCTGTGACGTTATCTAAAGCACTACGCCAAGGTAATAATGCTTCACCCTGAAACATATACCCTGCACGATCGTTAATTCCCACTAACTGCTGCCCAAACACTTCAATGCTACCGCGCGAAGGGGCAAGCAAACCCGCCCCCACGTTCAATAACGTTGATTTGCCACAGCCCGTGGGCCCCACCACTGAAACAAACTCGCCTGCTGCAATCTCAAGGGTTGTATCTTTAACGGCCATATAACGTTGATTGGGATCATCACGCGATACGAAGGTACAAGTGATATCTTTAAGCGCTAGCGCAGGGGGTTCGTTTAGTGAATGAGGCATCGACATCTGTTTTAACCTTTATTAGCTTTATCAACAAAAACACTTGTCCAAGTCTTAGACAAGTCGATATTGCTCTTGGCCAACCCGGGCTTAAAGGTTGTTAAGACACGCAAAGCTGTTTCAGGACCACCGTCTGGCATTTTGCCGTTTGGTGATAAGCCTTCGAGTGAACGCTTAACTGACATTTTATAAACAGCCGGATCACCCAACAAATACGAAGTCGGTACGGCAGCTGCAACTCCTTCTGAGCCAGCACGTTGAATCCATTTGTCAGCACGAACCATGGCATTCACCAGAGCCTGAACTGTATTTGGGTTTTCTTTGATGTAGTCAATAGGTAAGTACAAGCAACCTGCAGGCATATTGCCGCCAAACACATCGATGGTATCTTTTAACGTACGCGTATCTAGAACCACTTTGATATCGTTTGACGCTTCAAGCAAAGAAATAACAGGGTCAAGGTTAGAAATAGCATCAATTTGACCTGAACGCATTGCCGCGACAGCGCCTGCACTGGCACCCACACCAACAAAAGACACATCGCTTGCATTCATGCCGTGCTTGGCCAAGAAGAAATTAAACAACATATTGGTTGAAGAGCCCGGTGCAGTGACACCTATACGCTTACCTTTTAAATCTTTAGGGCTTTTGTAATTGGGCATGGTTTTAGTTGACACACCCACTGTAATCATTGGGGCACGACCCTGCAACACAACCGCCTGAAACATTTGCCCTTTTTGCTGTAAGTTAATGGTGTGCTCGTAAGCACCCGAAACCACATCGGCACTACCGCCAACAACGGCTTGCAAAGCCTTTGAACCACCAGCAAAATTTGACACTTTAACGTCGAGACCTTGCTCTTTGAAAAAGCCATTTGCATTGGCAATTGCCAAGGGCAGATAATAAATAAGTGATTCACCACCCACGGCAATATGTACAGATTTTTTTTCTAAACCTTGCGCCCGCACGAAAGCAGGAGCTATCGCTAAGGTACCTGTAGCGGCAGCCACTTTTAAAATATCGCGACGATTAATAGTCATTTTAGTCTCCGTTATTATGAATGAAAGCGGTAAGTTACCGCCAGAATTACTTAAAAGTACTTAAAAATATTTAAGCTAAAGTTAAGTCATTCTTAAATACTAAAAACAAAAAAATAATAATTACATTTTTAATCATACATTGAAGTACTTCATTTGTTTTATTTGAATACAACTTGAATATCGACAACAAGTGTAGGCGTTTGCTTCCGTACTGAGTTAAGCGTTTGGCCACACCTGCCGGGGCCAATGAGAGGGCAGGCTTTTTGGGTCATGTGTCACGATGACACTACAACGCTTGAGCAGCCATGGCTCAATACCTGCGATCAAGCCTTGCACCAAATCAGCTTGCAAACCCCTGAAAGGTTCATCTAACAACACTAAGGCGGGCTCTTTGATTAATAGCGCAGCAAGTTGTAAGCGCCGGGCTTGCCCACCTGAAACGTGACTGCCTCGAATGCCTAGAGAGTAATCAAGCCCTTCGTCGGTTTGGCTTAAGGTTTCATGAAGGTCAACACATTGCAGAACCGCAAGCAACGTTGCATCGGGCACGTTATCTAGACCTAAACTTAAAAACTGCCGAATCGTCATATTTAGAAGTGAATCGCTCTGCGCCAACAAAGTTAATTTTGGGTAACGTATGGCGTCTGGCACCGTTAAGAGATTGACGCCCTCTAACCACACACCACCCTGCTGCCCAGTCAATTCGCCAGCTAAAGTTTCAAGTAAGCTGGTTTTACCTGTGCCGCTACGACCATAAATAACCAAAGGTAAGCCTGGCTTAAGCGCCACATTCAAAGGGTCTCTTTTACCCGGTTGACGCTGGCACATTAGGTTGATGATTTCGACTGGGCCCAGCGTTGCTTGGCTGGCAGGCAACGACTCAAGACGATTAAAATTGGGTGCGTTGACTATATCTGCTGTATTAAACGCTTGGCTTGCAACACGAGCATCAGTTGCCTCATGTTGCTCAGTCAATTCTAAATCCATCAAACGTTCGGCTGCGGCTTTCGCTTCACCCGTGCGCCACAAGGCCCCAGGCAAGGCACCGAGCGCTTCGTTTAAACCAATCGTCATCAACGCAAGCAATGCAATGATGGGAGCTTGAAAATCAGGCCAAGCCACAGCAATAACAGCAATGGTCGTCAATGCCGTTATAGCTTGAACACCATGCTCGCCAAGGCTAGCCATCTGTTCTTGAGCAAAAAAACGTTGTGTTTGTTGCTCATCAAGTTGCGCCAAATGTTGCGCACTTTCATGCTGTTTGTGATTTGAAATTAACTCGGCTAGCCCACCCAGATGATCAATCACCGCGACCTTTTGTGCTGCGCGCGCATGAACCACTGCAGCACCTCTTTTTTGGCCTTTTTTTGCCAACACAACTGAAACCATCAATACACTTAACCCGCTCGTACCGATTGTGATGCCAATCAAATTATTACCCCACATGGCACCAACCCACACACAACCAGCAAGCGTCATCAGTGCTGCAAACATCGGGCCTAAAATGCGAAGTGGTATGGCGTCAAGCGTTTCAACATCGGCTATTAATCGGTGAATCATGTCGCTCAGACGACGACTATCTATGAAACGTGCAGGTCGAAATGCCACGACATTAAAAGCACGTACCCTCAGGTTTTTAAGTACTCGCAAAATCGCTTCATGGCCGATCACCCGCTCTGCATAACGGCCAACCGTTCGCAAAATTGCCAAACCCCGAATCAGGGTAGAAGGTGCAAAAATATTTAAATTGGATATTAAGCCTACCCCAGCCAAGGCACACGCCGTAATAAACCAGCCAGAGGAAGCAAGTAAAGCAGCGCCTGATAACCAAGTAACGCCCAAACAAATGAAACTTAACACCAGCCAGCGAGCCTGCTGACGATATAACCGATAAAGGTAAGCCCAAACTTTCATGACGCACCCCCGTCGGTGAGGAAGGGCATTAATTTACCGGCTTGAATACTGTATACCTTGTCACAACGCGCGAGCAACGCTTGGTCATGGCTGGCCACGATGACCGTGACATGATCACGTTTTGCTCGATTCAATAAGGTGTCAAGTAACTGATCTCTCGTTTGTTCGTCAAGGGCAGCAGTGGGCTCGTCAAGCAGCCATAGGGTAGACCTGTTGAGCAATGCACGAGCCAAAGCAATGCGCTGCGCTTGCCCACCCGACACCCCACGATTCAAGTCACCGATTGGTGTGTCAAGCCCTTGAACTAAAGTCGCGTCAGGTAACTTAATGCCTGCATCAGCCAGTGCTTGTATCAGTTGGCCGTCAGGTGGAATTGTTTGACAGGCCAACAGTAAATTTTCACGAAGCGTGCTGTGAAACAAATAGGGTTGCTGGTTTAACCATGACCAATTTTCAGCACGAAGCACTTTACCCTGCGTGGGTTCAAGAAAACCGGCAATCAAACCCAAAAGTGTAGATTTACCTGAACCACTATTACCAGCGATACCAACGACCTGACCAGGTTCAAAACCAATCGAAATGTCATTTAGCAACGCGGTCCCAGTTTGCCCGTCATAATGAAATGATAATTTTTCTAACGATACTCCACTAAAAAGCTTCGTATCGTACAAAACTGATTTTTCATTAAGAGATTTTTCTAAAACCGGTTTTTCTAAAATTGTTTGCTCTAACAAAATTGGGGCAAGCGTTTGTGCAGCAGCTTTGGCCGCCGTCATGTCATGATGCGCTTGGGCTAACTGACGCAGAGGCAAAAAACACTCGGGAGCCAGCATCAACAAAAATAGCCCAGAAAACAATGTCAGTTCAGCAGCTGGCCCAAATGTCAAAAAACCGACTAACGAAAAACCGATATAAATCGCCATTAAGCCAATTGACATGGCACTCACGAGCTCTAGGGTGGCTGACGACAAAAACACCACCCGCAATACGCGCATAGACAAGCTACGATAGGTTTCAGCGGCTTGCTCAACACTTTCAGATGATGACTGCAATGCGCCCTGCCGGCGCAGCCAGGGCAGGGCCTCAAGACGGTCTAGCAACTGACTGGCAAGCGCCGCCTGCTGATCTAGCTGTGTTTTTTGAACTGATTCAGCCCCCCAACCAATAAGTGCCATAAAAAAAGGAATAAGGGGCGTGGCGAGCAACAACAATAAGCCTGCAACCCAATCAATACTCATACATACGGCAATAATAATCAAGGGTACAAACACAGCAGTCATGCGTGCAGGCAAGTACTTTGCAAGATAACCATGCAGCACATCAACCTGCTCAATATGACGTTGCGCCCACCATGCCGTATTACCTTGATCCTGAAGCTTATAAGGACCCGATTGGTTGACATGCGCTAACAATTGACGACGAATACGCAACCGAATGCGTGCTGAAATATGCTGCCCCAAACGATCTCGATAAAAGTGTGCCCCAAAGCGCAACGCAATCGCTAAAACAGCCAGCAACCATAGCCAATAAGCAGGCGTTTGATGATTGATCGCAAGGCTAACTAACTCAGCCACAGCGGCTGAAAACCCGATTAGCCCGAGCACCCCAACGATAGATGCAACGGCCACTTTTTTTAGTTCTGGGGCCGCATCAATTTTAATCTGGCGCAAAAAAATAGCCGGTGCTTGATCAGCTTCCGGTTGCGAGGGGGCTTTCGAAGGACTTGAAGAATCAGTTGTTGCCATTCACTCGAGCACAAAGTTACATGAAACACAAAGGGTTACAGTATAGTGCCCAATAAATATGTAATCATCTCGGTAAACCATCGAACAAGCTTATAGCAGCGCTTTTGGTCGCCGTAAGTTATCTACTTACATGGCGGTCGATAAGCCTCCGTCTACAACGAGTGTCTGCCCTGTTACAAAGCTTGCCTCATCAGAAGCCAAGTAACAAACGGCTGCGGCCAAGTCTTGCGGCAAGCCCCATCGCCCTGTCGGCGTTCGCTCTTGAAGCCAATCATCAAACTTTTGGTCCTTCCATAATGCTTCAGTCAATTCCGTGCGAATATAACCTGGAGCAATAATATTGACTGTTAGGCCAAAAGGAGCCAACTCACTCGACCATTGCCGAACCATCGCATGCAGTGCACCCTTTGCGGCTGTGTAAGCGGTCACTTTCTCTCGCCCTAACAAAGCCGTGATTGAGCCCGTAAACAAAATTCGCCCCCTACCTCTTGAAACCATACCCCGTGCAACATGCTGTGCAAGCGCCCACTGCGCAGTCAAATTAAATGCAATCACACGCTGGAAATCTGCTAAGTCGAATTCAAGCAATGTTTCTCTATGTTGAATACCCGCATTGGCATAGAAAATATCTAGAGAACCTATCTCACTAACGATACGGTCAATTGCATCACAACTCTCTACAGAATCACCCGCGTCAAAAGCCATAGGTCGAAAATCAAAACCGTCAGACTGCCCCTGCTCAACTACCCGAGTCACACTTATGGCATCACGTGCATTGATGAAAACAGTGGCACCTTGTCGACCGAGCCCTTGCGCTGCGGCTAAGCCAATACCTCGGGTTGAGCCTGTGATTAATGCAACACGCCCGTTTAACTTAAACATTGGACCTGTTGGGATGCTCAAAACGACACCTGATCAGCTCCTTTAAGCTGCAAAATAGCTCGCGCTTCGGCAGGGGTTGCAATATCAAGGTTCAAAGCTTCAAGAACAACCGCTATACGACGAACTTGCTCGGCACTTGACTCAGCCAAACGGCCAGGGCCAATCCAAAGCGAGTCTTCTAAGCCTACCCGCACATTTGACCCCATTGCTGCACCAATACTCGCTAGAGAGATTTGCCCTTTTCCTGCCCCTAAAATAGACCATTGATATTGATCACCAAACAGACGATCTGCCGTGCGGCGCATATGCATCAAATCTTCTGGGTGCGGCCCGATTCCCCCAAGTATTCCGAAGACAGACTGAACAAACAGTGGCCCTTTAACCAAGCCTCGATCAAAAAAATGAGCCAGGTTGTAAAGGTGGCTTATGTCGTAACATTCAAACTCGAATCGAGTACCGTTTTCAGTACCCCTACGCAAAATTGTTTCAATGTCTTTGTAGGTATTTTTGAAGACGAGGTCTCGACTGTTCTCAAGATGCTGGCGTTCCCAATCGTGCTTTAAATCTTTAAACCGATCCAACATGGGAAACAATCCAAAATTCATAGAACCCATATTTAACGACGCGAGTTCAGGTTTAAACTGCATAACTGGGCGCATTCGCTCTTCTACCGTCATGTGCGGACTCCCGCCAGTCGTAATATTGATAACCGCATCTGTTTGAGATTTGATCTGTTCTAAGAAGGGCACAAATAGAGCAGGGTCTTGAGAGGGCTTACCGTCAACGGGGTCACGCGCGTGCAAATGCAAAATGGCTGCACCTGCTTGGGCAGCTGCGACAGCAGCGTTTGCAATTTCATCTGCCGTAACCGGCAGATGAGGTGACATACTGGGGGTATGAATAGCACCAGTCGGGGCACAAGTAATGATGACTTTGCGGTTTTTTCTCATATATATCTCTATTTTAAAGAATCAGTTTCTAAGTTCTTTTTATGCATTGCGAGCGCCATAAGTCGCTTATCACGCCATTTTCTTCGGTCTTCAAGATCTACCGTAGGAAGCAGCTCGCGTCGAGCTTTATGTAAACGTTCTATGAGTTCATTCGACCAAGCATCTGTCGAACCTTGGTCTACGGCAAAAGTCTGATACATACCGCCGTAGCGGTCGCAGTAATCAGAAATACCACCTGGTGCGTTAAGGTCAATGGTTTCAAACGGGCCCATGAAAGACCAACGAAGGCCCAACCCTTCTTTTATTGTTATGTCTAAGCCCTCTATATCTACATAGCCTTGTTCCACTAATCGAAAGGCCTCACGAAGCAAAGCTCCTTGAAGACGATTCAAAATAAAACCATCTAATTCTCGACGAACATGAACTGGTTTTTGTTTAACTGCCCGCATCAATTCGATACAAGATTTAACGGCTTCGGTTGACGTCCAGGGGGCACCACACACCTCAACGACAGGGATTAAGTAAGGCGGATTTACTGGGTGCGCAACGAGGTAACGTTCACGGTGCGCCAAGTGTTCAGTAAACGCTGAAGCTGGAATGCTTGAAGTTGAACTGCCTACTACCACCGTAGAAGGCAATAGACTATCTAAACGAGTGTAAAAGTCTTTTTTTATTGAGAGCACTTCAGGCAAACTTTCTTGTACATAATTGACCGACTCAAGTGCGTCTTTAAGATCGTCGCACCGAGTCACCCGCCTCATTAACGCCGTAGCATCGTCAACCAGACCGCTTTCTTGCAACGAATGAGCAAGCTCATCAACTAGTTTTTCAGCTTTATGCAGTGCTTTGACATCAGCATCCCAAAGCCTGACTTCACAACCCGCTCGTGCAAACACTAACGCCCATGCTTGCCCAATTAAGCCTGCACCAACCACGGCAACTCTATTGTTTAGATCCATCATTGCCCCTTTAACTCAAAGCTTGAGTGTGTCCATCAACAGCTAATGCCTGGCCATTGATGTTACGCCCTGCATCGCTCACCACAAACAAAACGGTATTAGCCACATCTTCAGGCGTGATCATTCGTTTTAAAGATGCTTGGTTTTCATAACTACTGGTTACGTCATCGAGTGACTTTCCCATAATTTTTGCTTTAGCCTCAATAACAGCACGAATACGAGGGCCATCAACTGCGCCAGGTAAAACCGCATTACAACGAATACCTTCTTTTCCCAACTCAATCGCCAGAGATTTCGTTAAACCGATTACAGCCCATTTAGAAGCTGAGTAAGCAGAGCGCGCTGGCATACCAAGTTGCCCAGCAGCAGAAGACATATTTACAATACTTGGCTGTTTTGATTGACGTAACTGGTTTATTGCATATTTGACACAAAGAAACTGTGACGTGACATTGACCGCGAATGTTCGCTCTAAGTCGTGTCGTTCTATTGCGTCTATCAGAGCTGTCGGACCGGCAATGCCAGCATTGTTGATCAACACATCTAAGCCACCGAGTGCTAATTTGGCTTGAGTTAACATGTCTTGAATACTGGCCTCATCAGCTACATCTGCTTCACAACCCATCAAACCGGGTTGACTTTTTATTGCTTGTTCTAGTGACGTTTTATCAACATCACACACAAATACACGAGCATCTGCTTCGATGAAACCTTGCGCTATAACTAAACCAATGCCACTAGCACCAGCGGTAATTAATACCTTTAGTCCTGCTAGAGAAGAGTCTTTAAACATAATGATTGATCAGCCTTTTTTATTTGGGTATGGATAAAGAAGTTAAACAAATTAGATCCAAAGCTTCTCTCGACGGTAATCAAGATCTTTAAGTAAAGGTTGTGCTGGACCAAGGTGCGAGATTCGACCCCTATCAAGCACAAGGGCACGGTCTGATAGAGCAAGTGCCAAATCTAAATTATGATCAACAATTAAAATAGTGACCTCACCTTTGAGCTTAAGGATCGCGTTGAAAACCTCCTCAGTCATTGCAGGTGATAGACCTTCAAACGGTTCATCTAACAACAGCACCTTGACATGCCCAACCAAGGCTCTTGCTATGGCAACCATCTGTTGCTCACCACCTGAAAGTAGCTCAGCGTTCACATCGTAACGTTCTCGTAAGCGGGGGAAAACCTCAAAAACTCTCTCGTCACTCCATGCATCTGAACCGCGTTTAGTTCTTTTTAAGCGGCCAAGCATTAAGTTGTCACGCACTGACAACCCAGCAAACAGGCGACGGCCTTGCGGTACAAAAGCAATACCTAAACGCGCCATGACTTCAGGTACCGGTTGGCTGATACATTTGCCATCTATTTCCACCTTACCGTCACCCATCCTAGCCATACCGATCAGGCTTTTAAGAAGCGTAGATTTACCTGCACCATTGCGACCTAAAATTGCCAAAACCTCACCTTCTCGAGCATCGAAACTTATTCCGCTAAGAATATGGCTTTTGCCGTAAAAAGCTTCGAGGCCACTCACGCTAATAGATACGTGTTCACCTAAATGAGTAGGCATTACCTTTTTTGACAATGCCTCTGTACCTGAACCAATATAGATTTCGGTCACTCTGTCATCTGCACGAATCAGCTCAGCATCACCTTCAACCAATACCTCACCTTGGCTCATCACTGTAATGATGTCAGAGAGCTCAAATACACGATCAACATCGTGTTCAACCAATAAGACGCCTATTCGATCAGCCAAACGTCTAATCAACAAACCAATACGTTCACGTTCATTAGCTGACAGACCTGCCAACGGCTCATCTAGCAGCAAAATAGTTGGCGCTGAACCCAACGCGAGGCCCATATCAACGAGTCGTTGACCTCCATATGACAGATCTTCTGCAATAGCAGACTCCATTCCATCAATGCCTAAAAAGACAATTAGCTCTCGTGTTTCCTTTTCGGTCATCTCAAATGAATCAGCCCGTCTGAGCATAGAAAAACGACCCGAATCTCTCGCCATCACAGAAAGACGAAGATTTTCTCTTACAGTGAGACCTTTGAAAAGATTAGTGATCTGGAAAGAGCGGCTCAACCCATTTCGGCACGCGGCTGTCGGATCTTTGCTTGGCAACGCTATGCCACCCAACTCAACTTTGCCAGAGTCAGGGGCAAACATGCCTGAGATTAAATTAAAGAGTGTTGTTTTACCAGCACCATTTGGTCCGATCAGTGCATGCAACCCATGCGGTTGTACCTGTAAAGATACATCTTGCACGGCTTGCACACCCCCGAACGTCTTACTCAGTTTATGAACGAGTAATTTTTTATTACTCTCTTTTGGTAAAAATGATGGATAGGGTTGTGGCTCGCTAGGTAGTTTTCTAGCCGACATGGCTGCATCAGTCGTTGCTTCAGGTCGAACCATTCGCAGAAATTTTTGACCAATTCCTACTAAACCTGATGGTGAAAACAATACAAAACCAACAAAAACTAAACCAAAATAAAGTAACCAATTTTCTGTGTATTGCGACAGGTACTCGCGAAATAAAAGAAAGAATATTGCCCCAATAATAGGGCCAGCAAAACTTCGCATACCGCCTATAAGTACCATGGCAAGAAGTTCGCCTGAGAATGGCACTGACAACAGCTCTGCCGATGCAATACGATGGTTCAATACAGATAGACCACCAGCTAAGCCTGCTACGCTTCCCGAAATAACAAAGGCCATAAGTTTATAACGTTGAACAGGGTACCCGATGAAGCGAGCACGCTGTTCGTTTTCACGTATGGCCAGAAGCACCTTGCCGAAAGGAGAATTTAACAATCGCAACATAAATATGCTGACCACGAATGCAATAACAGCCACAAAGGTGTAGAAGTACCAAGGATTGTCAAGGTTAAACCCCAAAACTTGACGACGCTCAATACCGCCAAAGCCGTTTTCACCCCCTGTTAACGATGTCCATCGGTAAGCTACAGTGAACGCTAATGCACTTAAAGCAAGCGTTAAAAGAGAAAAATAAACCCCTTTTCTTCTCAAAATCACCGCACCTAAAACAAGTGCGGTAACAGCAACCAGACCTAATGCTAAAACTAAAGGTACGATCACTGAGTCTGGAAAATAACGTTGCTGAAATATAGCAACAGCATAAGCACCTGTTCCAAACCATACGCCATGACCAAACGAGACTAAACCTGTGTGGCCTAACAAAAGGTTCAACCCTAACCCCACCATAGCCAACAAGACACAGTCGACAACCGAAGTCATCGTTAGACCACCTTCAATGAGTGCAAAAGGCAACAAAATTAAACCGATCAACAAACCTATTATGGTTCGACCTTCAATTCTTGCCGAATGGTTACGACTCATTGCCTGCTGGTTTACTCTTAGTTGAGCTGAAGCAGAAGAGGTGCTTGTTTCTGTATGTTGATTCATAAGTATTACTCCAACCGGTCCATACGTTCGCCCATTAACCCTCTAGGGCGAAGCAAAAGAATGGCTAGCATTAAAATATAAAGAGACGCTTCAGATGCTGCGGGGTAAAAGTATGTCGTCAGCCCTCTGATCACACCGACCAACAACGCCGCGGCGACAACCCCCCAAAAACTACCCAAACCGCCAATCACAACCACGACAAAAGCAGCTGTCAAAATTTCTTGTCCCATAGCAGGGTGCACACCACTGATGGGTGCTAAAAGGACACCTGCGAGACCTGCCAACCCGATGCCAATACCGCAAACCGCAGTTAACACCGGTGCTAAAGAAATGCCTAAAGCGCGCACCATATCGGGGTCTGAGACACCGGCTTTCACAACTTTACCAAAAGGTGTTTTGTTAAGAAGCAACCAAGTGAGGAATAATGCGACTGAGGCGACAGCCAGCATACCTAGGCGGTAGTATGGGTACATAAAATCACCCAAAATTAATTGACCGCGTGCGAAATCAGGAATATTGAATTGCAACGGTGAAGCACCGTAAATCATGCGTAAGGCCTGCTCAATAATCATTGCTAGACCAAACGTAAATAGAAGACTGAGCACTGGGTCAGCCTTGTAGAAATGTCGTAAAAATAAGCGCTCGATTACCATGCCTATAACGCCCACCAGTAAAGGTGCGCAGATAAAGGCAAACCCGTAGCCAGTTAACTCAGTGATCTGCACCATTAAGTAAGCACCAATCGCAAACATGGCACCGTGCGCTAAATTGACGACGCCACCCAGACTGAAAATGATTGATAGCCCTAATGCAATCAACAAGTAATAAACACCCATTAGCAAACCGTTTAGGATTTGCTCGAACAAGAAGACAATTTCAATGGCCAAAACCTTTCCCCAAAATCAAAACAAAAACCGGGCACATGAAGTGCCCGGTTAATACTTATATCAACTAAAAGTACATGCGTTTTGTTCTGCTGTTGGCGCCAAAACCTCAAGGCTTTCGTTAGGCCCTGGTACCGGTGCACTGGTCTGCATCACATCCCATTTGTTTTTGGGTTTTCCTGTTACCGGTTGTACGGTGTACATTTCAAATAACAGTTGATGGTCCCAAGGTCTAAAGTAACCTTCCCGTTGCCTAAGCACATCAAATTTAACGCCACTTTCCAAGTAGGCAATTAATTTTTGAGTATCAATTGTTTTGGTTTCCTGCATGGCGCGTGCCAAAATTTTGATGGCCAAATAATCACCCACAGCTTGGTTATCAGGTGGACGCCCCCAACGTTTGGTAAAGCTTTCTGTAAAGACCTTTGCCGAGGGTGCGTTGACCTGATGGGTCCAAATAATTGGCCATACACCTTGAAAGCTTCCCTCACCTGCACCCCAAATACTGACTGCATTTAAGTCAGCACCTGCTAATGGAATCGGTAAATTAAATTCCTTATATTGCTTCATAAAGTTAGTAGTTGAATTTCCAGCAAGATTACTCATCACCAAATCAGGTTTCTGCTGGCGAATTTTAAGTATCAGCGAACTAAACTCTGTGGCGTCAGTAGGCACTAGATCATTCGATACAAAAATAGCGCCGTTTGCGTCCATAAATCGTTTTGTTTTTTCAAACAAATCATGACCGAAGGCATAGTCAGCTGTAAATGCCATCCATCTTTTACCCTTGACCATATTTTGTCGCAACATTTCTCGACCTATGGTGTTGACATACATACTGTTATTTGCTTCTAAATGAAACATGTATCGACTACAGTTTTTGCCACGAAGCTCATCTGAATTGCAACCCGTTTGTAAAAACATTTTCTGAGCTCGGGTTGCCACCTGTGAAATTGCCAAGCCAGACGAAGAGCTTATTTCACCAACTAGAAAATCTACATTGTCACGTTCAACCATACGCTGAGCTTTTGAAGACGCTGTTTTTGGGTTTACGCTGTCTTCAAAAAGAATCTCAAATGGACGACCTAGTGCGCCACCAGATGCATTCACTTCTTCCATAGCCAGTGTGGCACCCATCATGGCATACTCACCCATTGGCCCCAAAAACCCTGTTCGTGGTGTCAAATGGCCAATCTTAATCGTATGGGAATTTGCACGAACGAATGCTGGGGCGTACATGCTTGCAGCAACGGTTGCCACCGTCCCAACCACCAGCCGACGTTTTGCCTGGTCTGGTAATTTTTTCTTATCAATCACATCAGTCTCCTTATTTTTCCGTTTAAACGGATGGGGCAGAAGCCTCAGTAGTGGACTTCCTTCTCAATCATATATCTGTGATCACAGATATAAAATAAGAGATAACCCTAACATTGATTCAATCAAGAGGGCGTTAAACTTAGGTTTTTATTTAGACACAATTTAGCTATGACTGCATCTGAACTCCTCACACCCCTTAAACGTCAAACGCTAAGCGTCGTTGTTTATGAACAATTTAAAGAGCTACTAATTAGTGGGCGTATGATGCCGGGCGAACAAATTTCGCTTCGCAATATGGCTGATGCGTTGGGTGTTAGCGTGATGCCTGTTCGAGAAGCCGTTCAAAGACTAACGGCGGAACAAGCTTTAGAACTCACCCCAAATCGACATATTCGCGTGCCTCAAATGACGGTGAGTCAATTTCGTGAAATAACCAGTATTCGTAAAAATTTAGAAGGTCTTTCTGCAGCAAAAGCAGCATTAAATTTAAACGAAAATGGAACGCGACAAATTGTGCTTTGGCATGAAACTTTTATTGAGGAAATGAATAAGGAAGAACCTGACGGTGCGCGCCTCATTTCTCTAAATAAAGAGCTGCACTTTGCAATTTATAAAGGGGCTGATATGCCGATGATGATGCAACTCATCGAAGCGTTATGGCTCAGAATTGGCCCTATTCTAAACTACGACATGCGATCAGGCCCCACAAGTGTTAGCCGGCGTACGGCTCTAAACCACCATGTCAATATGGTCGAAGCAATTGTGCGACATGACCCTGATTCTGCCAGACTGGCGTTGGAGGCAGACATACAATCAGCCGCAGATTTTATTATTTCAGTGGGTGCGCTTGTGTCGGCTGATAAATTTTCTGCATAGCCTCAATGTTTTGCAACACTATCTCATGCAAAGTTGGGGGTGATATGACCTCGATACACTTCAAGCT
>CALBMZ010000211.1 GCA_937896225.1 uncultured Alcaligenaceae bacterium
GATCCTTTGCACGAATAATAGAATCAACATAAATCCCCTGTGGAATCATTTCAGCTAAAGCCTGAAACAAACGCACGCTCTCGGGACGATTGACTTGCAAACCTTGAATGACTTTCATTCTATCTTGAAAAACTTGTTGTTCTTTTTTTAAATTAGAAATTTCATAAATTTGTAACATAATTCCATTATTATGGAATTATGAATAATAAAGATGCTGTCACGGCTTTTATAGCGCTTGGTCAAGAGTCCAGGCTAAATGTATTTCGCTTAATCGTCCAAAAGGGCGACACGGGGCTTACCCCGACTCAAATTCACGAAATGTTGGGTATTCCTCAGGCCACACTTAGTTTTCACTTAAAAGAGTTGGTTCAAGCATCGCTGATTACTCAAGAACGTCAAGGCCGCAATCTTATATACCGTCCTCATGCGTCTCACGCCAACGCATTGGTCGAATTCCTTATGGAAAACTGTTGCGGTGGTCAGTCCTGTTTACCTAAACCCCTTTCTCAACGCGTTAAAACCAAATGAAAAAATACAATATTTTATTTTTGTGCACACATAACTCAGCACGTTCGGTATTGGGTGAGGCGCTCGCATCAACCCATCAAAGTGGTCGATTCGTTGGGTATTCAGCAGGGTCAACACCGGGCACGAAAGTTAACCCGTTTGCAGCAGAAATTGCGCAAAATTTAGGTTATGAAACCCATAATTTACGTTCAAAAAGTTGGGACGAATACGCCTCACCTGATGCCCCAGTGATGGACTTTATTATTACCGTCTGTGATGATGCCGCGGGTGAAGTATGTCCAGTATGGCCCGGTCACCCCGCTACAGCCCATTGGGGTTTCGCTGACCCTTCAAAGGTTGAGGGAAGTGATGAAGACAAGCGTCAAGCTTTTAAAGACGTGATGTGGGGTTTGAAAAAACGTATTGATATGTTGGCTGCCTTGCCGCTAGAAACACTTGATGCGATCAGTATTCACCATGAACTTAAAAACTTAGCAAAGGTTTAATCGTGGGAATATTTGAGCGGTTTTTAAGTGTTTGGGTAGGTTTGGGTATGCTCTTGGGTGTGGGGTTAGGCCTGAGCATGCCAAACATTTTTCAGTTGATTGCTGCATTTGAATATGCTCATGTCAACTTGGTTGTTGCAGTATTGATATGGGTCATGATTTACCCCATGATGATTCAAATTGATTGGGGCTCAGTTAAAGAAATCGGTAAAAAGCCTCAAGGCCTGATTTTGACTTTGGTTGTTAATTGGTTGATCAAGCCTTTCACCATGGCACTATTGGGTATTTTATTCTTTGAGTATGTGTTCGCACCTTGGGTCGACCCCCAATCAGCTAAAGCTTATATTGCAGGCATGATTTTGCTCGGTGTAGCGCCCTGCACGGCTATGGTATTTGTATGGAGTCATTTAGTAAAAGGTGATGCAAATTACACCTTAGTGCAAGTGTCAGTAAATGATTTGATCATGGTAATTGCCTTTGCGCCCATCGCTGCACTGTTGCTGGGTGTCACAAACATCACCGTACCTTGGCAAACGTTGTTGATATCAACGGTTTTGTATGTTGTTTTACCCTTAATTGCGGGCATGACAACGCGTTACCTGTTGCGTCAAGGCTCGGGCGACCGGTTAGGTCGTTTGGTTTCTCGCCTCAAACCTTGGTCAGTCGCGGGCTTAATTGGTACGGTAGTCTTGTTGTTTGGCTTTCAAGCTCGCACCATTGTTGATCAGCCAGGGGTGATTGGTTTGATTGCTATTCCATTGATCATTCAAACGTACGGTATATTTTTTATAACGTGGTGGGCGGCTAAAAAACTTAAACTTGCGCATAATATTGCAGGGCCAGCATGCCTCATTGGCACATCGAATTTTTTTGAATTGGCAGTAGCCGTTGCAATATCGTTGTTTGGGTTGAATTCTGGAGCGGCGTTGGCTACGGTAGTGGGGGTATTGGTAGAGGTGCCCGTTATGTTGTCGCTGGTTGCTTTGGTTAACAAATGGCGACCTATTACATCGTAATCAAGAGCGCGAAAAGTCACTAAAAACCTATTGGTTCATAGATATTAAATTCACAACCCGTGCAGTCAGTGCTTGGGGTGGGCTAGCGTTACTGAAGCAAATGATGGTCAGTATTTAGCGATATGCAAACAATCTGCAAATCTTTGACAAATGATGAGAGCTCATACCCAACCTTGTCGCCAAATGGCGTCGTTTTGTAAATCACGCCACGCAATAATCTGTGTAGCTTTTGAAAATACGGCTTCTATTTCAACCCATTCAATGGCAGCAGCCGGTTGTGCTGGCTCTATAACTTTTGAGACTAGAAAATGTTTTTGTTTAGCTATGGGGGTTACTGCAGTCCATTTGCTGAGCATGAGTTTTTTAGGGTTCAATGGATTCATAAGACTAATTTTACTTTGCACACCGTTTGATCGACTCAAGACAAGGTGGTAATAAGGTAAAACCTTTCGTTACACACCTCAGTTAAAGCCACAAGATATTGACTACTTCAAAACATGGGGCTACGAATTTTGTAGTGAAACACAAACATTCGGGTACCCAATGCGCCTAAGAAAACGAAAATCACCATCGCTGTAATGTGCTCTGGGTAATATTGCTCAAATCCAGAATACCAATTGAGCAATAGTGAGAAGACTAACCCCCAAATTAATGCTACTTCTGCGTAAAAAGACCCTTTAAGCCCAGGGTTGTCTACATCAGCCCTAATGACATCTCGCAAAATACCTCCGCCTGCGCCGGTTAATGCTGCAAATAAAGGGCCCCAAAGCCAAAGGGGTTGAACGTTTGCATCAACCGCGACAATAGCTCCAATAACGGTAAACGCTGCAAGGCCTACGGCATCAAAAAATGCCACGGCTGAATGGTTGTTTAAGTGGCCGATTAGGTTGGCATTAGCATCCACTCCCGCTGTCTGCTTAGCGGTGAGTCTGCTCTTAATTCTAAATATGAAATAAAAAGCGACAACTGTTGCTAAGATACAAAATAAATAAAATGGTGACTTTATGACAGAAAGTGTGTCACGTTGAAGTAATAGGTCACGAATAATGCCCCCACCAACTGAGGGTAAAGCAGCCAGCACGACAGCCCCAAAAAAGCTGTATCTGCCTTGCCTTGCTAAAAGTACACCTGACATGGCAAATGCGATCGTGCCAATGATATCAACAGCCAGAAACCACCATTGACCTGACGTGATATGAAGCATAACGGGCAATAAGTAAGTGCGAACGATCTCTTGATATTGGCCTGTATCGCGTAAGTTTTTAAGACTTGCATTAAATTCAGCTACCAAAGTTGGGCTCGTTGCGGCCTTGCTAAATAAAACGTGAATACCATCACTAAAAATAGGAACCCCAACTTCTTTGACTTGACCCTGCCACTTGTTGCGCCAGATCAGCGTATCAGCCACCAACTCATCAATTGAAATGGCATCAACGTTTTGATTGAGTAGATTAGTTAAGTTTTCTTTGTCAGTGGCGACCCTGACAATTCGTGAAGCATTGTCAGGGTCGTTGATAAAGCCCATCATGGTGGGCCCATAATAAAAGCCGTTTACAACACCCAACTTAATATTTTGATTGTTTAGCAGTTCAAACCATTGCTCTGTTGTTTTGAAGTTCAGACGATTTGTGTCATTTTCTCGCACGTAAACAACATCTTTTTCGGTACGATAACTATCAGAATAATAGGCATACTTGCTGCGTACATCGCTCTTGAATGCCCCTGCGGCGATGTCTCTAGCCCCATTCTCAATGTCAATCTGATGTTGATTCCATGAAACCTCATCGAAATTTAACGCATAGCCCATTTTTTTGAAGATAGCCTTTAGTAACTCAACATCAAGGCCTGTTAATCGGGTTATACCGTTATTAATCACTAGGTATTGATAGGGGTCCCAGGGGTACCAGCCTGCGCGCAGCACTTTCTGCTTTGTCTGCGCGTCGGCAACAGGCATAGAAAGTGCTGTAGGCGTTGTTGTTGACCCTTGCTTCTGAGTGCTTGACGCTGAATCAACTAAACCAAAAGTGAGTAAAAAACAAAAAAAACAAGATATTAGCCTAAGCATGACTAAGATGATCTCTCATTAATGAGCACATGGGTATGGTGACAAAGTCAGGTATGTTAAACCCAGATTTTCCATTAGGGGATTATTCCATATTATGAGGTATAAATGCCTAAGTGGATTATTGATTGTTTTCTAATTTCGGCCATTAGAGATTAGTTAGTTAAATCAATGTGATAAGCCTATTTTAAGATGGCAGCACATGACGACAGTTAAAGACTTTGATGCCAAATTCACCTCTCGAGAGGTGAGTGCTTGGGGTGGCTTAGCATTACTCAAGAAAATGATGGACTGGATGGGCATTCAAGAGGCGAAGGCCATGGTTTGAGGGGCTTTGGGCAAGACTCGTTGTTGACAACGGCTGCAACTACAAAAGTAAATAATTAAAACCACACACACCATATTTCTAGAGCGTTAACTCTTTTTGATAGGTTGGGTCGTTTTAACAGTTTTAACAGTTTTAACAGTTTTGGCTTTAGGCACGGTTTGAGTTACTGACCAAGCAGAGTCTTTATCAACTGTTTGATTGCCAACGATTGACTTGCTTGGTGCTGGAAAAGCAGGCGTAGCCTGTTTTGCCTCTGATGTTTGCACCGCTGAGGTAACCGTTGCTTGTATGGGTTCTTTCACAGAAACTTTGGCTACTGGATCAACGGCAGGTTTGACTGTAGGCTTAACCGTAGACTGAACCGTAGACTGAACCGTAGACTGAACCGTAGACTGAACGGCAGACTGAACTGCAGACTGAACTGCAGACTTGACTGAAGTCTTTACCGTTTTCTTAGCTGCAACTTTCGAGGCAGGTTTCACAGCTGCCTTAGGTTGTGCAATGGGTTGTGACTGAGGTGTAACTTGCGTTTTGATGGGTGACTCACTCACATCGCTTACCTCAGGTAAGCTGAGTTGTTGGGTGGGTACTTCTTGCGAAATAACACGACTCACCGAGACAGATTCCATTTGAGGTTGTTTGCCTCGACGCTCTGCTGTGTTGGCCGCTTGCTCAAATAAGGCAATGACTTGCCGTAGGCGATCACGGCCAACTTCATTTAAAGCACCACTAGCCATAGCAACTTGTTGCGTAAAGTCAATGGCATGACGCAGTGCTTCTGGACTATGGCTTTCAAGTAAGGTGGGTAATGCTTCAATTGCGCCATGTGGGTCAACTACCATGACCATTGCTTGTTCACGCACAATGCGTTTAAAAGCATCAAGTGTTAACCGATTTTCTTCAGTTGAGCGCAAGCGCCGAATTAGATTAAAGCTACGTTCGTCAACCCCACCTTGGGCTTGTGAAATGTACATTAATACCCGAATGCTGGCCTCGCGTATGCCGCCACAACTTACTAATTTTTGAAGTTCGTCACGGCGGTTTTTAACAAACTCGATATGTTCAGGTGAAACACCTGGGTGAGCACGTGGCGCACCTTCTTTAGCGCCTAGACCAGCTATGTCTTGCACCAAAGGTGAACCATAAATGGTCATGAAGGTTTGTTCAACCATTGAGTCACGCCATTGCCCCCATATATCAAGCGTTGACTCAATTGACTTTGAAATTTGCTTTTCAAGTTGTAAAAATGGGTTGTCAGTCGCGACAGGTTGGCGATGGTTTTTTACCTGAACAGCAACCGGAGCCATGCTTGCAACGAGCGGATTTTTGTCAGATATGGTTTCGTAAGGTAGCCGTAACTTGTTCGTTTTTTGCATCCATTCTGTCGATTGAGGCGTCACCATCATTTTGACAAGGGGTTGCAAAAAGCTTTTATATAAACCTTGGTTGACTTGTGAAATACGCGATACCGTTGCAAAGCGCCGATCGTCTTCGATGTTGGGCTCTACAATTTTTTCAATATCAGATAAGTGGCGGCGTTCAAACGTCATCACATAATCACCAAATGCAAGATCAGCATTATGGGTATCGGGTGTTTTATCATGAATAACGGCTTCGTAAATACCCGCTGGCAACATGTCAATCATGTCAATGTTGCACGTAAATTCACGATGCTCTTTTTTAGCAATGGCACCTGAAACAAAAATGCCTAAGTGCCCAATGCTTTCGTGCACGGCGTACACAATGGTTTGGCCATGCGCTAAGATTTCATCGTCGTTTTGATATAAATCGAGAATCCAACCCAATGCTTGCGGCGGCGGTGTAATGTCATCGCCTTTTGAACAAAACACAATGATGGGTGACTTGATGTTGCGTAAGTCAAGGCGCACACCGGTAGCGGTTACTAAGCGCGCAGAAGAGAGGCGGTTGCCAACAAACAAATTATCAACAATGTATTGAATTTCTTTGCCGTTTAAATAGACGTGACCACCCCACCAGCGTTCAAAGCCAAGATACCGAGTGGCTTCGGTATCGACGTTTGAATACAGGTTGTACTGCTTTGACCAATAGGTATTGGAAGGGTTGAGGCCCTCAAAATTTTGAACGAGGGTTGCACCATCAAATTTTCCACCCCCTAAATCACTAGCCAACATGGTTAGCCACGAACCACCCGCTAAGCCACCTGAATAACGCATGGGATTTTTACCACGCCAGCCTGCCCAATAAGACAGTGGGGCGCCTGCAATGATAATGGGACCAAACAACTCAGGCTTGGTGGCGGCTGCCATCATAATTTGCCAACCTGCTTGGCAATTGCCAATGACAACAGGTTTGCCTTCGGCATCAGGGTGACGTTTGATGACTTCTTCAAGAAATATCGTTTCAGCAACGGCGACATCTTCAACGGTTTGCTCGGGCTCTGGTTGGGGTAAAAAACCAATGAAATAACAAGGGTGCCCTGCAGCAATGGCCACACCAATTTCACTTTCAGGTTTAAAGCCGGCAATGCCAGGGCCGTGCCCCGCTCGCGGGTCTACAACCACAAACGGTCGTTTGATGGGGTCTACAGGCGTGTTTTTAGGGGGGGTTATAAGGGTCAACATATAGTTGACAGGGTTCTTAAGCGTACGACCGTCAATGATCAACTCAGCTTTCATACTCAACACATTGGGTGCTTTTTTAGCCATGTGTCGCTGATACTGGTTGCCGCGTTGGCGCATGACGTCGGTATACAAAATGTTACGCTGCCATGCGTCAACCATGTATTCGTTTGCAGCTTCTACTGTGGGGTGCATAAGCGGTAAGGGGTGTAATGATTCGTTTTTTTCCACAATAGATTCACTTTGCAAATTTAAATTTCAATACAATGATTACACACGATTAAATGGTGCATTGCAACATATTTCATAAAATTAATGGATATTCAAGCGTCAATAAAGACCAGACTACATATTGTTAAGCATGTGTCGTGACCATATTTAGGCAATTTATGAGTACTATTTTGGGGAAACCCTATGCAATATTTAGTTAATACTAAACACGCATGAAGTACTAAAATGAACTTATAAGTTTGGGTGCATTTTGTTGCTGCGGTTATGACGATGCTACGTCAAATACATTAAACATTAAACATCTGTAATACTTTAAGACTTTTAAATGGTTGAACCTACCCTATGAATGATGCAGAAACCTCCTCTATATCCTCTCAACCATTAAAAATTGGTCTGATCTCTATTTCAGATCGTGCCTCGCAAGGTGTGTATCAAGATTTGGGTTTGCCCGCATTGAAAGAATGGTTCGCACGCGCTTTGGTGTCGCCTTTCACCGTTTGCGAAAAACTTATCGCAGATGATCGTGCCACCATTACTGCCACCATTATTGATCTGGTTGACAATCAAAAATGTGATTTGGTGATCACAACGGGAGGCACGGGGCCTTCTAGGCGCGATGTGACGCCCGAGGCCACCTTGGCCGCTGCCACACGTGAAATGCCTGGCTTTGGTGAGCAAATGCGCCAAATTAGCCTTAAATTTGTACCCACTGCTATTTTGTCAAGACAAACGGCCGTATTGCGTGAAACAGATGATCATGCCGCCTTAGTTATGAATTTACCCGGTCAACCCAAAGCTATTGCTCAAACGCTTGAAGGCTTGCGCAGCGAAACGGGTGAAGTGACGACCCCTGGTATTTTTGCAGCTGTGCCTTATTGCATTGACTTAATGGGAGGCCCTTTTATAGAGACTGACCCACTGGTGGTTAAAGTGTTTCGGCCGAAAGCCGCCAAAGCGACGTAACTTCTTTTGCACGTTGTGCGTGAAGCGGGTCGGTTGTGTCAAGTATTTTTGGGTGTGAGGGGCGCAGGTCGTGTTTTTCAAGTACCACCAACCCGGCCTCTTTAAACCAGCTTAACAGCGTTTCACGCGAACGCAAATTAAGATGTTCAGCTAAGTCTGACAAAACCAACCAAGCTTGCCCGTGCGCAGTTAAGTGATGTTTCACGCCCTCAATAAACCCTTTCAGCATGGTGCTGTCTGGGTCGTAAATAGCGGCATCAAGTGCAGAGTGAACCTTGCCAGGTAGCCATGGCGGGTTACATACAATTAAATCAGCCCGACCAGGTGGAAATAAGTTAACCCTTGCAAAACTTATTTGCTCTGTTAAGCCCAATTGATTATTGTTGAATTCTGCACAGCGTAAAGCTCTGGGGCTCAGTTCGGTTGCCACCACATGCTTGACGCCTAAGCTGACTAATAAAGCGGCTATCACCCCTGTACCTGTTCCAATATCAAACGCCTTGAAGCAGGGCTTTGGCAGAGCGGCTTGCTGTATGAGTGTTAAATATTCTTGCCTAGTGGGAGCGAACACCCCATGCTGAGGGTAAATACGAGCGTTTAAAGAATCAACCGCCACGCCTTGCTTTTGCCACTGGTGGGCGCTAAGCACACCAATTAATTCCGTCAATGGTAAAGCGAAAGGTTGCTTCGATAAATCGAAGCCGCCTTCGAAGGCCTGCTCGTGGGAAGGTTTAATGTTCAGTTCAGCAGTTACTTCAGTAGCCACTTCAGGAGCCCCTTTAGCGCTAACCTGGTTCGCTAGCCCGTAAGCCGCTTCGCATGCTTCTGCAATGGCGGGTGCGCGTCTAAGCTTTAGCTGATAACCAGGTTCAACCAAAATAATCAACTGACCTAGGGTACGAGCCGCTTGCGAACGAGCTAAGCGAATTCGATGAAAACGCTCGGGTAAGGGCAGGGTGGCATCAATTGCCTTGCGTTGGGTTAAGCGACGTTTGATGGCCTGTAGCAATTGTTTGGCATTTTGGAAGTCACCTTGCCAAATTAAGCCTTGCCCTTCGCTTGCTAAACGGTATGCTGTATCGGCTGTGATGGTGTCGTCAATTTCGACAACTTTTTTTGAAGGCGCCCAGCCTGATTGGCTTTGCCAAGCCACTGAGTGGGCGATATCACCCGATTGCCAGTGTAAAAACGGCATATTAGGAGGGGTTTTAGGCTGTGAAGGTTGTTTCAATGGGTGTGAGCTGGCAGATGAATGCCGAACTGCCGTAAAATAGAGTCTTTATTTTACTCAATTCGGCTAACCCCTAATTTGTCATAAGGATTTTTTACGATGGCTATCGTCTCAATGCGTCAATTGCTCGATCATGCAGCTGAAAATGGTTATGGCATTCCTGCTTTTAATGTCAACAATTTAGAGCAAGTTCAAGCCATTATGGAAGCGGCCCATCAAACCGATAGTCCGGTCATTATGCAGGCTTCAGCGGGTGCGCGAAAGTACGCAGGCGAGGGGTTTTTAAAATATCTAATTCAAGCTGCGGTTGAGTCTTACCCCCATATTCCCGTTGTAATGCATCAAGATCATGGTCAATCTCCTAAAATTTGTCAGGGTGCGATTGATCTTGGGTTTTCAAGCGTCATGATGGACGGCTCTTTAAAAGAAGACGGCAAAACCATTGCTGACTACGACTACAACGTGCATGTCACGACTGAAGTGGTCAATATGGCGCACAAGTTGGGTATCACAGTTGAGGGCGAGTTAGGCTGCTTAGGTTCGCTTGAAACCATGGAAGGCGATAAAGAAGACGGGCACGGTGCTGATGGCAAACTCACGATGGACCAACTGCTAACTGACCCTGAGCAAGCAGCTGATTTTGTGCGTCGCACTCAGCTTGATGCGTTGGCGATTGCAATTGGCACCAGCCACGGCGCTTATAAATTTAGTCGTAAGCCTACGGGCGATATTTTGTCGATTTCACGTATTAAAGAAATTCATGCCCGATTACCCAACACGCACTTGGTGATGCACGGCAGTTCAAGCGTGCCGCAAGAACTCTTGGCTGAAATTCGCCAATTTGGCGGTGATATGAAAGAAACGTATGGTGTACCGGTTGAAGAAATTCAAGAAGCCATCAAGTTTGGCGTGCGTAAAATTAATATTGATACTGATATTCGTTTAGCCATGACCGGCGCTATTCGCCGTTTCTTTGCTGAAAACCCTGGTAAATTTGACCCTCGCGAATACCTTAAACCTGCACGTGAAGCAGCCAAAGGCATTTGTGTCGCGCGTTATCAAGAGTTTGGTACGGCGGGTCAAGCCAGCAAGATTAAAGTTAAACCGTTGACTGTGATGGCGTCTGACTATGCCGCTGAGCGTCTGGCGCAAGTCGTTCAATAAATTTTCCCTGTTCAGTATGAGCCAAAAATCAGCGCCTATTAGTCGTTCATTAGTTTGAGAAAAAAGTGACTTTAATTCATCAATCATCGATTCAATCTTTACCCCTTTTAGCTCGCGGTAAAGTTCGTGACATGTATGCCGTCGGTGACGATAAGTTACTTATTGTGGCTTCCGATCGACTGTCAGCCTTTGACGTTATTCTTGACGACCCCATACCCGGTAAAGGTTCGGTTTTAACTGAGCTTACAGAGTTTTGGTTAAAAAAATTAGCCCATGTTGCGCCCAATCATGCCACGGGCATTGACCCTGAAACGGTTGTTGCCCACAATGAGCGTGACCAAGTTCGGGGCCGTGCCATGGTGGTTAAACGCCTAAAACCGATCATGGTAGAAGCCGTGGCTCGTGGCTACCTTATTGGGTCGGGCTGGAAAGACTACCAAACAACGGGTGTAATCTGTGGTTTGCAGTTACCTGTTGGTTTGAAGCAAGCCAGCAGACTGTCTAAACCTATCTTTACCCCTGCCGCTAAGGCTGAAATGGGTGCGCATGATGAAAACGTTGATTTTGAATATGTCGTGAAGGCTATTGGTTTCACCTTGGCCGAGCAGATTCGCCATATAACCTTGGCTCTGTACCAAGAGGCCGCCACCTTTGCGGCCCAAAGAGGCATCATCATCGCCGACACGAAGTTTGAGTTTGGTCTAGATGAACGAGGCACCCTTCACTTGATGGACGAAGTTTTAACCCCTGATTCGTCGCGCTTTTGGCCTGCTGATCAGTGGCAAGAGGGCATCAGCCCGCCGTCTTACGACAAGCAGTTTGTGCGCGATTGGCTTGAAACACAACCTTGGCCCAAGACACACCCGGCACCTCGGTTGCCCCAAGATATTATTGATCGTACGGCTATTAAATATCGTGAGGCTTGCACGGAGCTCACCGCGGCCTCTTAATCAACCAGTCAATCTCTGATTGTTTTTAAATCAACAGGTCAAGCATTAATTGCCGTTTGTTTTTTTTGGAAGAAACCCAATGACCCCGTCTACCCATGATAGCCAACCAGAGCCACTTGTTTTTAATGATACCGCCCAAGTTGGTGTGGTGATGGGTTCGGCCAGCGATTGGGAAACCATGCAGCACGCAGTCGATTTATTAAAAACGTTTGATGTGCCTTACGACTTGCGCGTGGTGTCAGCGCATCGTATGCCGCACGATATGGCTGAGTATGGTGCATGGGCAACTCACCAAGGTCTGCGCGCCATCATTGCTGGTGCAGGGGGGGCCGCACATTTGCCCGGTATGTTGGCGGCTTTAACGGCAGTACCCGTGTTTGGTGTGCCGGTGGCATCGCGTTATTTACGGGGTGAAGACTCCTTGTTATCTATTGTACAAATGCCACGTGGTGTGCCGGTAGCAACGTTTGCTATTGGCGAATCAGGTGCTGCCAACGCAGCATTACACGTGATTGCAAACCTAGCGACAACTGATGCCACCTTAGCTGCCAAGTTGGCGTCTTTCAGGCAGCAACAAACTGATGCTGCACGAGCCATGCGGGTGCCCACTTGATGACACCAGGCCAGTGGTTGGGTTTATTGGGGGGCGGCCAGTTAGGGCGCATGTTTTGTCACGCGGCACAAGCAATGGGGTATCAAGTCATGGTGCTTGACCCTGACTTAGAGGGGCCTGCTGCCAGTGTGGCTGATAAGCATTTATGTGCAGCATACGATGATGCTCAAGCGCTCGATCACTTGGCCGATTATTGTCAAGCCTTCACCACCGAGTTTGAAAACGTACCGGCCCAAAGCTTAGCCATTCTAGCGCGACGTGGCCATGTTGCACCGGGTGCCCGTGCGGTTGAAATTGCACAAGACCGTATGATTGAAAAAACATTTATTCAAAGTCTCGGGGTTCAAGTCGCACCGCACATTGCCGTGAATACGCTGAAAGACTTAGATCATGTGCCAAGTAGCCTGTTTCCAGGCATTTTAAAAGCCTCAAGACTTGGGTATGACGGTAAAGGACAAGTGCGTGTCGCCAGTTTAGAGCAGGCCAAGCACGCTTATATTGATCATTTAGAACAGGTCGCAGCGGTGTTGGAAGGCATGGTGCCTTTCGTTGAAGAAATATCTGTTGTCTTGGCTCGGGGTCGTGATGGTCAATGCGTGGTGTTTCCGCCTGCCCGCAATGTTCATCATCACGGTATTTTGGCCGTGTCACATATCAGTGGGCAACCTTCAAAAGTTTACGAGCAAGCCGTTGCGTCAGCGCAAACTATCGCAGAAGGTTTGGGTTATCACGGTGTGCTGTGCGTTGAGTTTTTTGTCTTGGCTGATGGTCAAGTGGTCGTCAATGAAATTGCCCCACGGCCACACAATAGTGGTCACTATACCCAAAACGCCTGCGTGACCAGTCAGTTTGAACAACAAGTTCGTGCCATGTCAGGTTTGCCTTTGGGTTCAACTGAGCTCCTAGCGCCCTGTGTTATGTTGAATATTTTGGGAGATGTCTGGTTCCCCTACGATACCGATGAACGTGTTGAACCTGACTTGGCTTCAGTGTTGGCTATACCCAATGTATCGTTACATTTATACGGAAAAAAAGAGGCTCGACCATCACGCAAAATGGGCCATATCAATGTGGTTGACCAAAATTTTGCAAATGCGGTTGACCGTGCCAACGAAGTGGTTGAAATCTTAAATTTACCGATTCGCGCTTCGCTTTCAAGCCATTGATGCTTTTGTAAATATGACTCGTTCAAGTCCTAATCTATGGGTATCTGGTATTCAAACAGACCAAACTGGTGATGAGCAAAAACAAAGTGAGCACCTTGCAACTGAGCGCATTGCGATTGATGATGCTGCAAAAGTGTTGCTATCGGGTGGGTTAGTGGCGTTTCCAACCGAAACCGTTTACGGTTTAGGTGCCGATGCAGAAAACGTAGAGGCTATTACACGTATTTATCAAGCTAAAGGTCGACCTCAATCACACCCCGTTATCGTGCATGTGGCGGCTCAAGCTAACTTACAGCATTGGGCAAAAGATTTGCCTGACGAGGCATACCAGTTAATTGAGGCATTTTGGCCTGGTCCGTTAACCCTGATTTTGCAACGCCAACCCACTGTTCCGGCTCAGGTCAGTGGTGGGCAAGATACGATTGGCTTGCGTTGTCCTGCACACCCTGTGGCGCTCGCGCTTATTGAGTCTTTAGCGGCGCTAAAGCTACACGGTCAAGCTGGCATAGCCGCCCCGTCTGCTAACCTTTTTGGTCATGTATCACCCACATTGCCCGCGCATGTTCGGGCTGAATTCCCAGCCCTTGTGGCGCTAGGTATGCCTGTTTTAGATGGAGGGGCTAGTGATGTGGGCATTGAATCAACTATTATTGATTTGTCACGCATTCAACACAAACAAGGTGTTTTTTTATTAAGACCGGGTGGTATCAGTGCGCAACAGATTGAAGCTGTGCTGGGGCAGGTGGTTCAAAATGCTGATGCGCAAGCACCGCGTGTTTCAGGCGCCTTGCACGCACACTATGCCCCGCGCACACCTATACGTTTAGTTGATCAATACTCAGATATTGAAGCTTGGCTTGAACGTTACCCACTTATAAAAGTAGTGTTTGTATCGCATAAACATGATGATTTAAAAGCTATTAACAATCACCTTAAAACGAATCGCGAACGTATCACTATCAAAGCGCTTGCTCAAAACCCAACCGATTACGCCCACGATCTGTATGCCACGCTCAGAGCAGTTGATGAGTTGAATGTGGCACAAATATTTTGGGCTACTCCTCCTCAAACAGCAGACTGGTTGGGGGTCAACGACCGATTAAGCAGAGCGGCCGCTGCTTTTGAATAAGGTTTGATCAAGTTGTGTGCCAATTTTGATTGTTCACACAACTTGATTTGCAAAGCAAGCCTGATTTGCAGCTTACATAGCGTTTAAAAGAACGCTTGTATGCCAGTTTGTGCACGACCTAAAATAAGCGCATGAATATCATGAGTACCTTCATAGGTATTGACCACCTCAAGATTTACGAGGTGGCGGGCCACACCGTACTCGTCTGAAATACCATTGCCACCCAGCATATCGCGCGCTAAACGGGCAATATCAAGCGATTTGCCACATGAGTTACGCTTCATGATGGAAGTGATTTCAACTGAATCAGTACCTTCGTCTTTCATACGACCTAAACGCAAGCAACCCTGCAAGCCCATTGTAATTTCGGTTTGCATGTCGGCTAATTTCTTCTGAATAAGCTGATTGGCGGCCAAAGGGCGACCAAACTGTTTGCGATCAAGTACATATTGACGCGCGGTATGCCAGCATGATTCTGCTGCACCCAATGCGCCCCAGGCAATGCCATAACGGGCTGAGTTTAAACAGGTGAAAGGCCCTTTTAAACCTGACACACCAGGCAACATTTGGTCATCGCTGATGTCAACGTTTTCCATTACAATTTCGCCCGTGACTGAGGCACGCAAACCGACTTTGCCGTGAATGGCTGGAGCACTAAGACCTTTCATGCCTTTTTCTAAAATAAAACCTCGAATTTTGCCATCAAATTCGCCACCGACACATTTACCCCACACAATAAATACATCTGCAACCGGAGAGTTGGTGATCCATATTTTATTGCCTGAAATGCGATAACCATCGGCAGTTTTTACCGCGCGCGTTTCCATGCCAGCGGGGTCTGAACCATGGTCAGGTTCAGTTAAACCAAAGCAACCAATGAGTTCACCCGTTGTCAGTTTAGGTAGGTATTTTTGTTTTTGCGCTTCACTGCCAAATTCGTTAATAGGAACCATAACCAATGAGGATTGAACGCTCATCATAGAACGGTAACCTGAGTCAATACGCTCGACTTCTCGAGCAATTAAGCCATAACTAACATAATTTAAACCTGCCCCACCGTATTCAGTTGGTATCGTGGCCCCGAGCAAACCCAGTTCACCCATTTCAGGAAAAATGGTGACGTCCATTTTTTCATGGCGAAAGGCTTCAAGTACACGGGGAGCGAGCTTGTCTTGGCAATAGGAATAGGCCGCATCGCGCACCATTCGCTCTTCGTCGGTTAACTGCATGTCGAGTAAAAGTGGGTCGGCCCATTGAAACGAGGTGGTCATGTAGCATGCTCCGAGAAAAAATAACTAAAAACAATATTTTAGTTATTAAATAATTTAGATTTTAAGTTAAGGGATTTTACGTGAAGGCGTCAACAAGGTTGTTACATCACGTATCAATTTAAAATAGAAATGTAGATTACTTTAATTTACTTAGGTCTTGCTCAGTTAAGCGAAGAACAGAGCTGTTGTTTGTTATAAATTGGTTTAAATCTGTTGCTTGATTGCCAACTTGCGCATTAACGGCTGAGGGGTTGCCCAATACTAAAGAAACGATTTCACTCAAAGGTTCTTCAAAAGATGAACCCGATGTAAAAACCTTTGCTATTGTTTTACCGTCTTTTTTAACGGCTTTTAACCAGCAATCTTGTGTAAAAGTTATGCTGAGCATGACAGGCTGATTTGATGCGGTTTGACTCTGTACAGAAACAGGGGTTTTATTTGAGGGCGGTATGGTACTAGAGGTGGCTTCAGGTGCCTTGTTTGCAAGCGTTTGTAAAGTGGTTAAGCCGTTAACAGTTGAACCGGGCTTGATATTAATCGTGTTATCAATTGGCGGTGATGAGTTATTGACTAAAGGTTGACGGGGAGCTCGTAAGAGTGAAGCGTCGACTTGTGTTGTAAGAGGCACTCGCGCTGATGACTCGGCCGCATCTTTTTCAGTTAAGGTAGCCTGAGTGGTTGGGTTGGTATCGGATGAGGGCATTAATCCAAAAATACTAGCAGACATTATAACTAAAATAGTTACTACAAGCGCTAATATTTTCGTTTTTCTGTTTAAAAAATCGAAACGTGATTGAACCGAAAATGTAGTTGGTTTGATATCAATTGAATGATGGCTTGCGTGGGTATATGATTGGATGCTTGATTTAGAAAGTTCGGCTTCAACTTCTGGTGAAAAAGCAATCTTAAATAAGTTTTGGTATTTTTTAAGGGCTTGCTTATAAAAGAAAATATTGTGAAAGGGTAGTAAAGAAC
>CALBMZ010000212.1 GCA_937896225.1 uncultured Alcaligenaceae bacterium
TAAAGGCAACTTAGCTCAAATCGATATTTAAGCACTCTAGCTACTGTTAACTTCAGGTTCCAAGTTGATGATAAATCATGGCTAAACTGTTGTGTAAAAAGTGGTCGTTTTTATTCGGTTGTTTGAGTATGTTTGTGTTTGTTTTAGTGAGTTTTAAATAGCAATATAAACAGTGCTGCTTAAAATTCTAAGCAGAATTAATAAAAAGGAATAATAGTCATGTCGACTATAGACCAAGGCGATCTTTTTGATGCCTATCAGCCCCCTGATGATTCAGGCGGAGAAAATGAAAACAATACGTTGAGTATTGCGCAATATGCTGAGCAAGCTTACTTAGATTACGCGTTATCAGTGGTGCGTGGGCGTGCATTACCTGAGTTAGGAGACGGTCAAAAACCCGTACAACGTCGTATCTTGTACGCTATGCAAGCCATGGGTTTGCAAGCTGGGTCACGCCCCGTGAAGTCTGCTCGCGTGGTGGGTGACGTTCTGGGTAAGTATCATCCCCATGGTGACCAAGCTGCCTATGATGCATTGGTTCGTATGGCCCAAAGCTTTACGTTACGCTACCCCTTAATTGATGGCCAAGGTAACTTTGGTTCGCGCGATGGCGATAACGCTGCCGCCATGCGTTACACAGAAGCCCGCTTAACCCCAATTGCCCGTATTTTGCTAGATGAGCTTTCTGAAGGCACGGTTGACTTCGTTTCGAATTATGACGGGAGTCAAACCGAACCCGCAGCCTTGCCGGCAAGGTTGCCCATGATGCTGCTCAACGGTGCATCAGGTATTGCGGTGGGTATGGCGACAGAAATACCCCCCCATAACTTAAATGAAGTGGTGCACGCGTGCATTGCATTGATTCGCAACCCCAAGTTAGACGACAACGCACTCCATAGTTTGCTGCCAGGGCCTGACTTTCCGGGGGGTGGGCAAATCATTACTTCTGCCGCTGAGGTTGCTCATATTTATGCAACAGGTCGTGGGTCAATCAAAGTCAGAGCCCGTTACCAGTTTGAAGAGTTGGCGCGGGGTCAATGGCAATGCATTATCACTGAGTTGCCGCCGGGCACATCTGGCCAAAAGATCTTAGAAGAAATCGAAGAAATTACTAATCCAAAGATTAAAACGGGTAAAAAAGCCTTATCAACTGACCAACAACAAGCCAAGGCGCAAATGTTAGCGTTACTTGATGCCGTGCGTGATGAGTCAGGTAAAGATGCGGCGGTTCGATTAGTCTTTGAACCCAAAACTTCCCGCATTGATCGAGACACCCTCATCACTACGCTATTGGCTCAAACAAGTTTAGAAACCAATGCACCGATTAATCTCGTTTGCGTGGGCACAGATGGTAGGCCGCGTCAAAAAGGCCTTCGCGAAATTTTGTTGGAGTGGGTAACGTATCGTTCGCAAACCATTATGCGTCGCAGTGAACATCGGCTAGCAAAAGTGCTTGACCGTATTCATGTGTTGGAAGGTCGCATGAGCGTTTACTTAAATGTGGATGAGGTGATTCAAACGATTCGGGCAGCAGATGAACCAAAAATGGCTCTGATGCAGCGCTTTAAATTATCTGAAAGACAAGCAGAAGACATTCTTGAAATGCGTTTGCGTCAACTCGCCCGCCTGGAAGGCATACGTATTGAGCAGGAATTAAAAGATAAAAAAACCGAACAAACACAACTCGAAGAACTCATACAAAAACCCGCTGCGCTCCAGCGACTCATGATTAAAGAAATTGAAGCTGATGCCAAACAGTTTGGAGACAATCGGCGAACATTGATTGAAGCGGCTGAACGTGCCGTGTTAACCGTTAAAGTGATTGATGAACCAGTGACAGTCGTGGTGTCAAATAAGGGTTGGGTGCGTACTCGTCCAGGTCACCAAATTTCAACTGATAGTTTGACCTATAAACCAGGCGATCACGCAGCTGGGCAGTTTGAGTGCCGAACCACAGATTTACTTTCTGTTTTTGGAACCAATGGACGCGTCTACACGGTGCCCGTTGCATCATTGCCAGGCGGTCGTGGTGATGGCAATCCTTTAACTGCAATGATAGATTTAGAGCCGGGCACACAAGTTTTGAAAGCGATGGCCGCAGCCCCTGAAACCCCACTTTTTATTGCCACAGCGAGCGGATTTGGTTTTCAAGCACAATTTAAAAACTTATTTAGTAAGCAAAAAGCGGGCAAGCAGTTTGTGACTTTAGAAGAAGGAGACTTCTTACTGGCGCCCTTAGCCTTGTCTGCTGATGATACCCATATTGCATTGCTAACCCATAAAATAAAAATAGTTTTATTGTCGCGTGATGATATTAAAATAAGATCAGCAGGCGGGCGTGGCACCATA
>CALBMZ010000213.1 GCA_937896225.1 uncultured Alcaligenaceae bacterium
TGGATTTTTTTTTTGGGTGATTATGGGGCAAGGAATTACCATTGTAGCTTTGAGTAGCTAAGCTACATTTGCGTCAACTTACGTTCCAGTTATTATGATTGATGTTGCTGTC
Source organism: uncultured Alcaligenaceae bacterium (assembly GCA_937896225.1). GTDB lineage: Bacteria > Pseudomonadota > Gammaproteobacteria > Burkholderiales > Burkholderiaceae_B > Algicoccus. The sequence goes on from CALBMZ010000213.1 coordinate 113, forward strand.
AATGTTGTACTGTTGACAATATTAAAAGTTAAACCAATGTCAACACTCAAGCGCGTTATGAACCCTCGCTTGTTTGTAGCTCGTACTGTTTTTTAACTCAACTTGATGCCAAAGATATTTACACTTTGGCATCAAGTTGGGTGAAAAAGGTAACTAGTCTTCTGAGTACTTCTTGTCAAATGCCCAAACAGCAGGAAAACCGATCATCTCATTAAAGTCAGAGAATTTATACATAGGTGTTGCATCAGTTATCGTGCCATTCTTTTTGAGATCACCGAAGGCTTGAGCTAAGCCTGCAGCACAAGACAAAAAGCCAGCGGCAGGGTGAATCACAATGCTGTAACCCACTTTTTTGAGTTCATCGGCGGGTAAAATTGGGGTTTTACCACCCGTCACCATATTTGCCAAAAGTGGTTTATCGAGTGCCTGACAAATCTTATGCATTTCGTCAATAGTCTCAGGTGACTCAACGAACAGCACGTCAGCACCCGCCTCACCGTAGGCTTGCGCGCGAGCAATTGCCTCATCAATGCCAAGACCCGTGCGAGCATCCGTTCTTGCAATAATTAAAAAGTCAGGGTCAGTGCGAGCATCACAGGCCACTTTGATCTTACGCACCATTTCTTCAATCTTAATGACAGGACGGTTTGGGGTATGACCACATTTTTTTGGAAACTGCTGATCTTCGATTTGTATGGCCGAAACACCTGCTTTTTCGTAGCCTTTTACAGTGTGCGCCACATTCAAAAGCCCACCATAACCGGTATCTGCATCAGCAATGATTGGGGTGTGAGTTAAGTCACAAAAACGAGCGATGCGTTCAATCATATCGGTATAAGTGGCGATACCTGCATCTGGCAGACCCAAGTGCGAAGCGACCGTACCATACCCTGTGACATACAAGGCATCAAAACCCATCTGATCTGCCATATGGGCAGAAATCATGTCATAAATACCTGGCGCAACAACCAAATCTTTACGGCGGATTTTATCTGCAAATGCTTTACGACTCATGTTTATCTCCAAAGGTTAAGAATGCGCAACAGGGTTTTGTAACCAAGGAAACTGCTGCGCCTGTTTTTGTTCAAAGGTGGCGATCTTGTCACTAAGACTGAGTGTCATATCGATTTCTTGCACACCGTTAAGCAACATATTTTTAAAAAAGGCATCTATTGCAAAGGAATGCGTCTGACCACCAGAAGTTACAATTTGTTGTTGATCGAGTTTTATCTGCATATCTTGGTTAGTAGCCACTGCCTGCAAAACTTTAAGCCAAGCATCTGTAAGCCTAATCAGCAGCAAGCCATTATTGATGGCATTGCCAAAGAAAATATCACCAAAACTCTTGGCAATAACAACCTTAAAACCGTTGTCCATTAATGCCCAGACGGCATGTTCACGCGATGACCCGCAACCAAAATTTTCACCAGCAAGCAGAATCTTTGGGGCTTGCTGCACCTCATGTACCCAGTCAAAATTTGACTCACTCGTGTGTTTTAATTGTTGCAAGTAGTCATGAAAAAGTAGATCTTCAAACCCTTCTTGCCGAGATCGATGAAGGAATCGAGCAGGTAAAATTTGATCTGTATCAATATTATCAATGGCTAAAGAAAAACAGGGGCCATGCAAATGATTAACCGGTTTGAATCGCATTAGAGCACCTCTCGTACATCGGTCAATCTACCGGTTAGGGCACTGGCCGCAGCAGTCAAAGGGCTTGCAAGATGAGTTCGACTACCTTGCCCCTGCCGACCCATGAAATTGCGGTTTGAAGTCGATACACAACGCTTACCGGGTGCGACTAAATCACCATTAATTGCCACACACATCGAGCAACCGGGTGTGGCCCATTCAAAACCAGCTTGCTTAAAGATTTGATCTAACCCCTCAGCCTGTGCTTGCTTTTGCACACTTACCGAACCAGGAACAACCAAAGTCGGTACTTTTGCATGACCTTTTTTTGCCACAGATGCCGCCAGCCTTAAGTCTTCAATTCTGCTATTCGTACAAGAACCAATAAAGACTTGATCAATAGAAATCTGTTGCATGGGCGTTTCAGGTTCTAGACCCATGTAGCTCATCATCGCTAACATTTGCTGACGAGATGACTCATCATTAGAGTGTAAATGAGGTACGCAGCCAGTAATCGGTATGCCTGTTTGAGGCGATGTTCCCCAAGTGACAATCGGCTCAAGGTCTGAAATATCGAGTGTTTTCTCATAATCAAAAGAGGCATCGTCATCAGACACAAGCATTTGCCAAGCTTGTTCAGCAAGCAAGCCCTCTTGCCCAGTTGGCACAAATATACGTTCTTTCAAATAGGCGAGCGTGGTGGCGTCAGGCCCAATAATACCTGCCTTGGCACCCGCCTCAATTGTCATGTTGCTAATCGTCATACGTGCTTCCATCGACAGCGCGGCAATCGCCTCTCCCGCGTACTCAATGACATAACCCGTTCCACCCCGCGCACCAATCTGACTGATAATATGCAAAATAAGATCTTTAGACGTCACACTATGAGCCAAACGACCATTGATGAGAAGTCGCAGCGCCTTAGGTTTTCTTTGCCAAATGGTTTGTGTGGCTAGTACATGTGCTATTTCAGAGGCGCCCACCCCAAAAGCCAAGCTACCCAAAGCACCGTGCGTCGCCGTGTGGCTGTCACCACAAACAACTAAAGCGCCTGGCAAAGTTAGACCAAGCTCAGGCCCCACAACATGCACAATGCCTTGGTGTAAAGAGCCCTGACCAAAACTCGAAAACCCATGTTTCAAAGCATGTTTAGCCAACACACCACCGAGCGAAATCACTTTCTCAGAACGTAAGGTACCCGGGCGAGTTGCAATGTAATGATCTTCCATACCGAAGGTTAGATCGGGTCGCCGAATGGATAGAGAAGCTTGATCGAGAAAGTCAAAACCTTGAGAACAGGCATCGTGCACATAGTGTCGATCTACGTACAATAAATCGCTACCATCACTACGGCTATCGACAGTATGCGAAGACCATAATTTATCAAGTAATGTTTGGGCACTCATGTCAAGCACCTATCATTGAATGAAAAGCGGCTGCTTTATGTGTGTAAGCTTGTTTGATTGCATCAAATGCCTGCCCTTTAATGCCGCCGCGAACCGCGCCTGCTCGGGAATCATGAAAGGCTTGTTCCATAAGCAAAGACAGGGGTTGACTGTTTGGCGTTGCGATCCATGTGCGTAACAAACTACGCTTTCTTTCAGGTTCGTCATAATCTTCATAGGCTGTTCGTGAATGCAACACCACGTGATTATTTAGAATTTGAAGATCACCTGGTACTAAGCGCATATCAAAAGTAAACGTATCAGACAAAGCCATTTGATCGATCCAATTCATTGCTTCATTTTGCACTGCAGTGGGCGCTTTGGCCCCTTCATGTCGATCAGCATAACGAATATGATTTCGCGTATAACGACAACTAAACCACCCTTGCTCAAAGGCAACGACAGGCGTTTGATAATATGGCAACTCATCTGGCGAATGCTCATCTTGTCGTGAATAATAAAGTGGTGTCAAGAGCGCCTCGGCAAGATGGGGTGATTGTTGCTTCAACGTTTCAAACAATGCACGAGACGAACATGCTTTACTAACACCCCCTTCTTTTGCATCTTGAATACAAAGCAAACCCACAAAGTCGGCAAAATCGACATGGAAATCTAACTCTGCATTAGTGTTGTAGCCCCTGCCGCCCACTGCTCGGTAGACCCCACCTAAGTTTTTCACATGATTCATCAAAGCACTATTTTTGCCTTGTGGTCTCAACACACCCAGATGGTTTGTGAAGCCCCAGTAAAGCTTTTTGATTGATTCCTCATCAAGCCCTTCAATCGGAAACTCTTTCAAAACAATGATCCCAAACCCTTTATAAAGCTGGTGGTTAATATCTTGAATTAACTGTTTGATATCTT
>CALBMZ010000214.1 GCA_937896225.1 uncultured Alcaligenaceae bacterium
AAATTAATGTCACGATGCTTATCTGACCGTCCGTAGCCTTCATTGTCCATAGTCTATGTGTCATAGCCATGAGCGGTAAACCAATCCATAGCAGATGAATAAGGTCGACCCTGAACATATAAATCAAAGGTAGGTTGAGAAGCCATAGAAGAGCCGTGAATAAAGAATAACGTTCCTTTAAACGGCACATCAGGTGAGGCTTTCTTTTCCCATAAAAAAAGGTTGATATCGCCTTTTTTAGTCCAATGCTCAGTACCGCCAGACCATGTCACATTACTCATGAGAGCTCCAAATAGTGATTATTGAAATGTTTGATTAAACTTCTTTTTAATACCGCTACTTTCTTTTTCTAAGGCTTTATAGTCAATCGGAATAACCTTTAAATCTTTATAGGGTGGGCTACCCTTAGGTGAACTGATATCAGAGCGTGAAGCATAGCCACCCGAGCTAGGAAAAATATCTTGAACTTCTTTGCTGAGGTTAAATGTGGCAAATAGCTTGGCTGCGTTGGGGTTTGGCGAGCCTTTCACCACTGAAGTCGGTGAGGGAATAACAAAAACACCATCGCTTGGGTATAAAGTTTCAATATCATGCCCAGCTTTACGATCAGACGCTGCATAGGAATCAAGTGCCCCCACTGCAATCAGTCGTTCGCCTTTTTTAATCATATCTGAAACTTGCTGATTACCACGAACAATCATGATGTCATTTTTGCGTAACCCTTCATAAAAGCCCCAGCCACGATTTTTTGACATGGTGCCAACAACTGACACTTGTAAAGACGTAAAAGAAGGGTCAGTCATGACCATTTTGCCATTGTATTTTGGGTCTAACAGATCGGCCCATTTCTTAGGACGATCAGCTTCTGCCACTTTGTCAGCCCTTAGGTAAATGGTCATAACATTTAAACGTTGTGCAGCCCAATTGCCATTTGCGTCTTTTGCAACATCTGGCAACATATCAAAACCGGCTGGTTTAAAGGGAATAAACAAACCTTTGGCACTCATTTTGTCGGCAGCAGATGGGTCTGAGTGCGTGAGGACGTCAGTTGCAATTTGACCGGCCTCGACCTCTTGATTAAAGCGCCTCAAGATGGCTGAACCACCCGATCGAAACAATTCAACTTTAATACCTGTTTGGGTCTCAAATAAGTTGGCAATTTGTTGAGCTTGCTTAATTGGAGTTGAGGTATACCAAATCACTTTACCTTCTTTCTTGGCGGCTGCGACATCAACAGAGTCTGACGCCATGGCTGATGCAGCCAAGATTGTGCTACCCAGAAAGACTGGAATAGCTTTTTTGAGCCAACTATATGATTGCAAATGAGATAGCTTGCTAAATAGTACTGATTTGTTAACGTTACGCATGGTTGTCTCCGTATAGAATTTTAATTACATGCAGGTCGGTTGAATAACTTTTGTCGTACAAAAAACTAAATAAATACAGATGTTGATGCAGCATCAATCATTAATTCCACCTCATCGCCATCTGTAAATTTATTCATAGGGTGTGACTGAACTCTAACTTCTTGCCCATTGGGAAGCTTAATCAAGAGCTCCATTAGATTACCTAAGAAAGTATGTGAAATAATCTTTCCCACTAAACAATTGCTTTGCGATGTAGCGGGTACTAAGGTTATGTTTTCAGGTCTAACGACTAGCTCACCCTTAGTTGCCGAAGTAAGTCCTGTTGGCGCTGTCACTTCCAGTGCCACGTGGTCAGAAATTGTAAAAAGCGCCTTTCCATGGCCGAGGGGTTTGATTTCCCCCTCAAAAACATTGATTAATCCCATAAAGTCTGCCACCAGGCGGTTAGCCGGCCTTTCATATACCTCATAGGGGGTACCAATTTGTTGAACTTCACCACGTTGCATGACAACAATTTGGTCAGATAGTGCGAGGGCCTCAGCTTGATCGTGAGTCACGTAGACAAAAGTTATGCCAGTACGTTTTTGTAAGTCTTTTAATTCAGTACGCATTTTTTCGCGTAATTTAGCGTCGAGGTTACTGAGTGGCTCATCGAGCAAAAGTATGTCAGGCTCAACCACCAGACTTCTTGCTAGGGCGACTCGCTGTTGTTGACCCCCACTTAACTCGTTAGGGTAGCGTTTGTCGTAACCGGCTAGACCCACTTGTGAGAGGGCTTGTTGCACTTTTTTAACCACTTCATCGTTCGTGTTGCGACGAATTTTGAGGCCGAACGCAACATTTTCAAAAACGGTTTTATGTGGCCAAATAGCATAGTTCTGAAAAACCATACCCATGCCACGTTTTTCTGGTGGAACAACTGACCCAGCTTCTGACACCCGTCGATCACCGATTAAAATTTCACCCGAATCAGGCGTGATGTAGCCTGCAATGAGTCTCAGAGTTGTGGTTTTACCGCAGCCACTTGGCCCTAATAGCGTTAAAAAAGTGCCGTCAGGTACAGATATATTGATGTTCTTAACTGCGGGTACATCAGACGCGTCACCGTATGATTTTGATAAGTTTTTAATGGTAATTGAGGCCATGATATGAATTCCGATTAAATTTTTCCGATACCACCGCCACCAACGCGGTAAGCTAACCACATGGCTAAACTGATAATGAACATGTTGATCATGGCAAGCGCTGCAACGGGTTCTGTGTAACCCGTTTCGTACAAGTTATAAACAGCGACGGCAAGTGTCATTGTTTTTGAGCTGAATAATAAAATCGATGCGCTAAGTTCTTGTACAACTGGCACAAACACAAGTAACCATCCAGCAAACAGGCCAGGCCTAATTAAGGGAAACGTGACATAGCGCATGACTTGAGACCATTTTGCCCCAAGTATTTGTGCACTTTCTTCGAGCGAGGGGTCAACTTGACGTAAAGCTGAATTACCAGCCCGAACCGCCAGTGGAACATAGCGTCCGACATAGGCCAATAACAAGATGCTAAGGGTGCCGTAAAGGGTAATAGGCATTTGTAACCAAAAGCGAATCAGTGCAACCGCCATAACAATGCCTGGTAAGCCAAGCGGAATTAATGCGGCGTAATCAAGTGCCTTACGACCAGGTAGTTTGGTTCTAAGGTCGATCCAGCTCACTAAACCACCAATTAAGATCGCAAAGGTTGCGGCTAGGGTTGCTAAATAAAGGCTGTTGACAATGGCTCTTTGGGTCACATCGTAATCAAAAATAATAAATTTGTAATGCTTGAGTGTCAGGCCCTTCCAAAAATCAAGACCCCATGAGTCAGACAACGATACAGCGATTAATGTACCGAAAGGGGCAATGATGGCGATGACAAAAATGACTAAACCAATCAACAGAAGCAACCAACGCCATACACCTAAGTCAATGAGTTGGGGGCGTGAACCTTTGCCACCTAAGGTGATAAAAGAGCGGCGCGCTAAATAGCTTCTTTGTAAATAGAGAGCTAAGATTGTGATGATAATAAAAATGAGCGAAAGCGCAGAAGCTAACCCGTATTCAGGCGGGTAATCGAAAAGTGAATAAATACGCGTAGGAAGGGTCACAATTCTTGCAGGCAAACCAATGATGGCTTGTGAACCGAACAACGCGATTGCATTGACAAATGCAAGCAAAGTGCCTGACAAAACAGCAGGTGCCACTAGGGGGGCCGTAATTGAAATGGCCGTGCGAAACTTGCTGGCACCTAATATTTGCGCTGACTCTTCATACGAAGCATCGACTGATTGAAGTGCGCTTCTTGCTAATAAAAAGACAAATGGAAACGTATGCAGTACGGTGACGAGAACTAGCCCAGCCATTGAGAAAATGTTAAAGGTCAGCCATGTAAGGCCAAGCACGTCTCTAAACAATACATTCAAAATACCTGCATTCGGGCTAAATAAGTTGACAAAGGCGATCGAGGTTAAAAATGGAGGCGCTAAGTAAGAGAGGGCCGCAGTCACCGTGACTAACTTTTTACCGGGCATATTGGTTCGAGCTACAGCCCAAGCCAAAGGTAAGCCAATTAAAATACTAAATAGCCCCGTCCATGCGCCAAGCACAAGCGAGTTAACAAGGGGCATTAAATAGAGGCGACTCGAGAAGGCTTCTCTAAAGTATTCAAGTGTGAAGCCAGATTCACCCCAAAAACTAGATAATAAGAGCGAGCCAACGGGTAGTACCACCAGAATGGCTAAACATGAAACCGCTAGGCCTAGCACTAAATTCTGTGTGCGGAATAAACCTCCACCAAGTGTTTTACTAAGCACAATTTTCCCGTTAATGTAGACGCGCAAGTCACAAATTTTTTTATCGGTAAAAAATATAATTATCGATAATCTCTCATGTTAGACAACATCATGTCAACTCGTAAACAGATATTTACGAGTTTTTTTATGCTATTTAAGTTGGAACGTCACAGAAAAACGCCTTTCATACCGCCCGCTGGGTATCGTGTACCTGAAGCGACATGACTTGGGAATAATGCGGTCAAATCTGACACCTCTGTAGGCGTCAACTTAATATGGCTAGCCGTGAAGTTTTCTGTCATGCGTTCAATTTTTTTAGTGCCGGGAATAACCACCACGTCATCGCCTTGGGCCAGCAACCAAGCTAATGCAAGTTGTCCAGGTGTGCAGCCTTTAATCGCGGCCATCTCTTGCAAAGGAGATAAAAGTGTTAGATTTTTTAAAAGGTTTTCTTCTTGAAAGCGAGGGTGATCTTTGCGTCGATCAGTCGAAACATCGCCAGCTGATTTAACCGCGCCTGTTAATAAACTGCGGCCAAGCGGTGCGTAGGCTACAAAACTGATGCCAAGCTCTCGAGTGGTTTTTAAGGTTTCTTCTGCTGGTTCTCTATAAAGCAGAGAATACTCTGTTTGAATCGCTGAAATAGGATGAATAGCATGCGCTCGCCGAATCGTATCTGGGTTAGCTTCACAAATACCTAAGGTGCGCACTTTGCCTGCTTTCACTAAATCGGCCATGGCACCAATTGTTTCTTCAATGGGTACATTTTTATCAATTCGGTGAATGTAATAAAGGTCAATCACATCAGTTTGCAATCGTTGCAAGCTTGCTTCACATGCGTCACGAACGTAATCAGGTTTGCCATTAACCCCTTGTGTGCCATCTGCATTTTTGACTTGCCCAAATTTACTGGCTAAAACCACGCGATTTCGTAGACCCTTAAGAGCAGTTGATAGAAGTGTTTCGTTATGTCCCCAGCCGTACATATCTGCCGAATCAAGAAAATCGACTCCCATATCAATTGCTTGACGGATTAAATTCGTCGCATTTTCATCATCACTGGCGCCATATATGCCAGATAAGGACATCAGACCTAAACCCATAGGGTTAATAAAAATGCCAGACTGACCTAACTGGCGCTTTGTAATATTTGAATTCATATCAAATCCTTGATGGTTAATGTATGACTGGTTTACTTCGATAAGTGATTCATCATCCAGTCGGCCATGAGGGGTCGAACGACATGAGTTAAGTTATCGCAAACATGATTACCATCTTTAAATAAACGGTAAGTTTTTGGGCAATTTAAATCTTGCAGCATACGTTCACTTTCTGAAACGGGGCACACTTCATCGCCCCCGCTATGAACAATCAAAACTGGACAAGAAATATGTTTTAAGTGATTCTTTAATGTGTATTGCGGTAAAGCGGCTTGTGCATCGTTAATCGTGGTGCCCATGGCATATGCGATTGACTCTTGGGTCGAGGGCGGCATTCTTGACCATACCGCTTCTAAATCAAAAAAACCACCAATAGAAATGACGGCAGCGAGCCGTTTGTTGATTGCTCCGCGCAAAGCGGCATAAGCGCCAAAACTTCGTCCCCATAGGCCAATTTTTTGCGTATTAATGTCCGAACGTGTATATAAAAAATCAATGACATGACTGATAGGAACTTCAAAATCTGGCCGCAGTTTTGTATCAATATGCGTAAGTCCTTGACCTGGGCCATCGACACTTAAGGTCGCTAGTCCACGACGATGAAAGACCGACTCTAGCGTTTGAAACTCTTCTTTAGTTGAGTCAGCACCTGGAATTAAAATGACACAAGGTGGTGCCGAGTCGGTCTGAGGGATTCGCAATACGCCATGCATAACGGCTTGTTCCGATATGATATTTACATGGTTCGCTAAGGGTGATAAGTAAGGCGCAGCATTCTGATAGGCTTGATTTTGTAGGGCTTGAAGTTGGCGCTTTAAAGTCGTATTACCAAAGTAAGCGAATTGACCAAAATGACAATACAGAGCTTGGCGAGCAAAGGCTTCGCCAGCAGTGGTGAAGTTTTGGTCGTGCACTGCTTCTCGTGCTTGACACTCATATTGGTGTGCGAGCCCAAGCCAAGCATGTGGCCATTGACTCATATCGTGTATTTGAGTCAATACGCGCTGAACATCACTATAGTCGGCACCGGCTGCCAACATGCGTGGTAGCCTTTCTGAAATGACTTTTTCAACGGCGATTGTCACGCTAAAAAACCCGCACGTAAACGAGTTTGTTCGTGGTTTGGTGAACTCAGTATTTTGATTAATGTTTGAACGGCAGCAGGTTGTTTGCTGTGTGTCGCTTGTGCTGCTGTGTAAACGGTAGCCAAATCAAAACCCTTTGGTAAGTCGCAGACATACTCAACACCTGGTGTATTCAATATTTCAGTCATTTGTGTACAGCCAATTGGGTTCAGGTCGTTGGCTTTTGCCATTTCACCCATCGCTGTTTGACCGTTCGGGTAAGATTTAAGCCGAGGCAAAACGGTATCAAAAATGCCTAACTTTTCCAACACACTGGCAATATGAATGCCAGCAGTCGATTTGATGTGATCAGGTATGTAAATGGCGTCGGCATCTAGAAAAGCCTGCTTTAAGTCTTGAGCATCGGTCACGATAGGTTTTTCTTGACCAGAACGTACAGAAAGACCCGTGACAACTTTGCCAAGAGGGGTCATGTTTTCAGATAAGATGAAGCCCAGATTAAGCAGCTCATTCATAAGCTTATGGCTCAAGATAACAATATCAACGGGTTCATTGGCGACGATACGGTCATACATGCCACCAACCGCACCAAAATCGCCGACTATGTTTAGGTTGGTTTCTTTT
>CALBMZ010000215.1 GCA_937896225.1 uncultured Alcaligenaceae bacterium
GATCAATATTTAAAGTACCAATTGCCCCCTTCAACCGAGGCCATTTATCATTTAATGGTGCATCGGGTACGTAGTCAATATCTAAATCTCTATAACGACCCGTTAACTTGAAATGATTAGACTGATCGTTTTGAGCGAAGGGAAAGTCTGACAACGCACCCTTAAAGGCAAAAGTTGCCTGCTCAACGATACCCGCTTTAAATGCATGCGATAACCATTGAAAGGTATCAGCATCGGTTGATGCGGGTAAGTATCGATACAATTCAGGTAGGCTGAAATTGTTAAGTTGACCAGTTAAGTTAGCAACCCCTTTGGGTGATTTGTTAGACGTGCGCCAGTTACCAACCAATTTAACAAAGCCATCAGCAGTTTGAATGCGTGACTGCTGAATATCAATTGAAATGTTGTCAATGCTTTCACGCGTTATTAACAAATCAAGATCAGCCGACTCAATATCAGTTGGCGGTTGATCTTTTTCAGGCAAAGCCAAGTGTAGATTTGTAGATTTGAGCTTAAGAACGATCTCTTTAGACTTAATATCTTTTGAAACGAGTCCGGGCATGGGCAAACCCGTCAATAAAGTGGCCGCATTGCCCTCTACTCTTGACACAAAGCGCCCTATTGACCAAAGGGGTTGGTTGGGTTCGTCAAGATCATTTTTAACAGACGATACGTCAGCACCAGCAAAATCAATAGTGACGTACTGCATTTGATGATTTTTCAAATCAAACCATGCGCGAACCGCAAACTGTCCCGCTATAGCGGGCACATCTAACCATGGCTTCCAAGCTTGTACGTCAGTGACAGGGGCAGAAATAAAGATTTCACCATCTTTTCCAACTGGTAAGGTGGCACCACTTACCCCAATAATTCGACCTATTTCAATGCTAGCCTCAATTGGACTTGATAGATTTTGAGGTGGTGTAAACTTGATATTTAATCGATGATTAAGTAATTTATTTTGTAAATTTATGTTTACATGTTGTAAGCGTAAATCAGGCGCCTTTCTTTTTTCGTCTTGCCATAATACCGTTGCATCGACCAAGCTCAATTGACCTTGTTGCTTGAGCCATTGCCAAGCCGGGTTTTGTAGAAGGTGCTCTATATCAAGGTTATTAGAGACTGAATGAATATTTTGACGTTTTGCTGAATCTTCTTTTACTGAACCTTCTTTTGGCAAACCTGTTTTTACCGCTAATTCGCTAACACCTGGTGAGCCAGCCCCCATTTGAGTAAGATTAAGCCCTTGAAACCATATGTCACCATTCGGTGCCTGGCGCACATTCAGTGTAAGCCCCTCAACAAATAAATCGAGGAAAACCGGTTCAAAATGAATCAAGGATCTCCAACTTAAGACAGCACCAACTTGTGGAATTTCAACGGTAGGCTGACCAGGCAATGTTATTTTTAAGCCCTCAACTTGAGCGCTAGGGTTCAAGTTACGCCACTGTGCTTGTAGATGCTTAATTTCAACCTTGGCACCTAACGCTTCAGACAAACGTGCTTCAATATTTGGACGCCAATTGTTTAATTGGGGTAATACTAAGTATCGCGTAGCGAGCAAGCCTGTTGCGATAACAAAATACGCCAAAATTAAGCTTAGAACTATGTATCGAAGTGTTTTCTGAAACCAACGCAAAAGTGAAGCCGCCTATTAACGAGTGAGTTAAAGTTATAACGTATTTTATAACTGAACGACTCACTATTTTCTTAAATACAAATTTTCTTAAATACTAAAAATGGTTTTAAGGTATGTTGCAAATACAAATTAAAAAAGTGACCCAGTGGTCTGCTGTACTGAGGCGCCATATTGACCAAAAGCCAGATTTAGCTATTTTTTTGACACATTCGTCAGAACAAAACGTTTCAAAAGAGGTGATAGATCAATGGTTTAAA
>CALBMZ010000216.1 GCA_937896225.1 uncultured Alcaligenaceae bacterium
CGACAGCGAAGTTAAGAAACTTAAGCTTATGTCGCCTATGTCAGCTGAAGCCACAGTTGTTCGAACCTACATTGACACTGTAATTGGTTTACCTTGGCGCAAGAAAAGTAAAACCAATCATTCCATTTCGAACGCTGAAACTGTTTTAAATGACGACCATTTTGGTCTTGATAAAGTCAAGGAACGTATCTTAGAGTACCTTGCTGTGCAACAGCGAGTTGACAAAGTAAAGGCCCCCATTCTCTGTTTGGTTGGCCCACCAGGTGTCGGTAAGACATCTTTGGGCCAGTCTATTGCCAAGGCAACCAATCGTCAATTTACGCGTATGGCTTTGGGTGGTGTTCGAGATGAGGCTGAAATTAGGGGCCATCGTCGTACTTACATCGGTTCGATGCCCGGTAAAATTTTGCAGAACATGAGCAAAATTGGCGTTCGCAATCCACTATTTTTACTTGATGAAATCGACAAACTGGGCATGGATTATCGTGGTGACCCAGCGTCAGGCTTGCTTGAGGTTCTCGACCCTGAACAAAATCATACTTTTCAAGACCATTATGTTGAAGTTGATTTTGATTTGTCAGACGTTATGTTTGTTGCGACCAGCAACACTTTAAATATTCCTCCAGCTTTGCTTGATCGCATGGAGGTTATTCGTTTATCGGGTTATACCGAAGACGAAAAAATTCATATTGCCCAAGATCATCTCTTAGCAAAGCTTATTAAAAATAACGGCCTAAAGCCTGATGAAATTGAAATAGAAACGTCAGCGATTCAAGATATTGTGCGTTACTACACTCGTGAAGCAGGCGTGCGTTCGCTTGAACGAGAAATTGGTAAGATTTGCCGTAAAGTTGTTAAAAAATTATTAATTGAAACGCCTGTGCAAGCGCCACCTAAACGCACTAGAGCCAAGGCAGCGACGAGTGTTGTACCCACTCAGAAAATTTTCGTCAATAGCGATAATTTAAGTGATTACTTGGGTGTTCGCCGCTACGCGTTTGGTAAAGCTGAGCAAGATAATCAAGTTGGTCAAGTGACAGGTTTAGCCTGGACAGAAGTGGGCGGTGATTTACTTACCATTGAAGTAGCTGATATGCCAGGTAAGGGCGGTATCTTACGTACTGGCTCGCTTGGCGATGTGATGAAAGAATCAGTGGAAGCCGCACGAAGTGTCGTGCGAGCGGGTGCTAAGCGATTTGGAATTGCCGATACGGTATTTGAAAAGCGTGACATGCATGTTCACGTACCAGAGGGCGCGACGCCTAAAGATGGTCCCTCAGCCGGTGCAGCCATTGTGACAGCGATTGTGTCAGCCTTAACTCGCATTCCTGTTCGGGCTGATGTTGCGATGACTGGGGAAATTACGTTGCGTGGTGAGGTTTTAGCAATCGGTGGATTAAAAGAAAAGCTTTTAGCAGCACATCGGGGCGGAATTAAAACAGTTTTAATTCCAGAAGAAAATGTTAAAGATTTAATTGAAATTCCTGATAACGTTAAAAACCATCTTGAGATTATTCCCGTCAAGTGGATAGATCGTGTTTTAGAGGTTGCACTGGAACGTGCCCCATCACCTTTACCAGATGAGGCAGTTGTGCCGATTGCACCTGTTGTCGCTGCGGTTTCAACAAATGAAACCGTAACAAAAACTGGTGTGGTGGTGAAGCATTAAATTATGAATGCCGAAGATCACGCTGGTGTTCGGTTAGACAAATGGCTTTGGGCTGCTCGGTTTTATAAATCGCGCACTCTAGCTGTTACGGCAGTTGAAATGGGACGTGTTCATTTGAATAATGAACGCGTCAAGCCTGCTCGGTTATTACGAGTGGGAGACAAGGTTTCGATTCAAAAAGATCAAATACGCACTGAAGTTTTTGTTCGATTTTTGGGTGAAGTTCGACGATCGGCGCCTTTGGCAAAACTAATGTACGAAGAAACGATTGAAAGCTTATTTGCCAGACAAACGGCTACCGAGCGAAAAAAATTGTACGCGGAACCAGCACAAAATAGAGTTGGGCGACCCACTAAACGTGAACGCAGAGCCTTAACGCGTATAGAACCAATAGATTGAACCCAGGTAGATATAACTGCTTTGACGAGGTTTACGTATTGTGAAGACCTAATTTTCAGTGAATGCTGCTGGTCGCTAGTTCGAGTTCAGGTTTTTAACTGCCCCCCCCGTTGGTCACGATGACCTGAAATACACACCCTGGCATTAAAAAAATAAAATTGATGGCTGATGACGATTGGCTAGGCAGACGGTGAAGCCCAGATGTAAGATTCCATCGAGAGCATGCCATAGCGCACTTCTTTTTCTAGAACTTCGACTAATTCCTGCGAATGTGCTGCACCCAAAGCCATGAACAACGGCAAAAAATGCTCGTCAGTAGGATGCGCCTGCACAGCATGCGGTGCTTGGGTTCTGTAGTTCAGCAGACTCTCGGTATCATGTCGGGCGACGGCTGAGCGCACCCAGTCAACGAACGCGGTAACGTAAGGTTCAGTTTGCGTCACGCTAGGCCCACGAAACTCGAATAAATTGTGCGTCATGCTGCCCGAACCTATTATGACGACCCCCTCTTCGCGAAGGGGACCAAGTGCTTTGCCCATGGCGAACACTTGCTCTGGTGTGGCATTTTCAGGAAGCGATAAAGGTACGACCGGTATATCTGCCTCGGGGCGAAGATGCATAAGCGGTATCCAAACGCCGTGATCCAAGCCTTGGTCAGGATCGAGTTGTGCCGAAATACCTGCAGCCGTTAGTGCTTGATTGACCTGTTCAGCTAAGTCTAGTGAGCCTTGGGCGGGGTAACTTAGTGTGTAAAGTACTTTTGGAAACCCACCAAAATCATGGATTGTCAGAGGCTGTGGATGGCTTCCCACAAACAGTCCCTGCGTTTGCCAGTGAGGTGAAACCATAACAATGCCCCGCACCCCATCCAAACCCTGACCCAGTTGTTTGAGTTGAGCCCCAAGCGAGCCGGGTTCAATCGCCAGCATAGGAGAGCCATGCGAGATAAATAATGCAGGTGCGCGTTTTTTATTCATTGTTTCAATCCTTGACAAGAAAATTCCTTTAGATAGGTTTAAATAACCAGTTTATTAGACTGATTAAATAAGATAAACATAGTAATGATTGTTTAATTATCTTTAAAATAAGAACAATGGATAAATTTGAAGCAATGCGTACCTTTGTGGCGGTTGTCGATGCTGGCAGTTTTGTCGGGGCGGCAGAGCGCTTACAAAGCTCAAAAGCAGTGGTGTCTAGGCTGGTAGCCGAGCTTGAGCAGCACCTAGGTGTCCGACTACTGCACCGAACAACACGTAAACTTTCTCTCACACCAGAAGGCGATACGTTTGTTGGGCGGTGCCGCAGCGTATTGTTTGAACTTCAAGATGCTGAAGATGATGTCAGCCACCAAAACGTGCAGGCAAAAGGCGCGTTGCGCGTCAATGTGCCAGTCAGTTATGGTATTTCTCATCTGTCAAAGCTTTGGGCAGGGTTTATGAATCAGCACCCGGGGGTCGAGCTTGATGTCACGCTTTCTGATCGGCTGGTTGATCTGGTCGAGGAAGGCTTTGACTTGGCTGTGCGTATTGGCAAATTAGATGCTTCCACGTTGGTGAGTCGTCGCCTCAGCAGCACACGGCTGCGTCTTTGCGCTTCGCCGGAATACATTCTGCAACATGGCAAGCCCACAACGCCGCCCGACCTCAGCTACCATCGCGTACTGGCTTATAGCCTACTCACATCAGCCGATGTGTGGACATTTAGTCATCAAACCGATGCAACACATCAAACTTCTGTTCGGGTTGTACCAGTGATGCGAAGCAATAACGGCGATACATGTCGGGATGCCGCTTTAGGGGGGCAAGGTATCGTGTTGCAGCCAGAATTTCTTGTGAGTGACGCACTCAAGTCTGGGCATTTGATTGAGCTGATGCCAGATTGGCGTGGTGAAGAGCTAGGGATCTACGCGGTGTACCCAAGCCGTCGCTACCTATCGGCCAAGGTTCGTTTGCTGGTCGATTACCTTGTCGACAGACATAACCTTCACTGACCTGTCATGGCGTGACACGCGTGAGCTTCCCCGCCAAGTTAACAGTGATTACTAGAGTTTCCTGCTGACATAAAGACCCTAGGCATATAAACCGAAGGGGTAAATTACTCAGTGATTCGTGTGGACGTTCGTTATTGTATTGCGAGCACCTTTGCACAAATTTGTTCAACAATGCGAAGGCCGCGTTCGGGCAGTTATGTCTTACATTAAGTTCAATAAGCGGAGCCTAAATGTCCAAGCGTTGCATTATCAAACGCTTGGATCAATTACACGAAGTATTACACGGTGGCATTTATTTAAGGTTAGTTATTGT
>CALBMZ010000217.1 GCA_937896225.1 uncultured Alcaligenaceae bacterium
CAACAATATATTAATTTATAGTATGTATAAAGAAATTGTTTTATAAAAAAATAATTATTGAGTCATTCTTAGTGGTTAATTAGGTACAGACATGAAAATTTCGTTCTTGCAAAACAGCTTAAAACCAGGTGTGACTCAACGTGAGGTGTTTTCTTGGGCGCTTTATGATTTTGCGAACTCCGGCTACACCACCGTCGTCTTGACCGCCGTTTTTGCAGCATATTTTGTCGGTACCGTTGCAGGGGGGGCCAGTTGGGCCACCTTGGTTTGGACGCTTGGTCTGAGTGCGTCTCATTTAATTGTGATGGTCACCATTCCGTTTCTAGGCATTTGGGCAGACAGGCAATCGGGTAAAAAGCGTTTGTTGTGGGTGAGCACTGTCGGTTGCGTCTTGGCAACACTATTGCTGGCAACTGTGGCACCCCAAGCTATTTATTGGGGTTTATTCCTCATTATTGTTTCAAACGTTTTTTTCAGTTGGGGTGAATCACTCATTGCTGCATTTTTACCTGAGTTGGCCAAACCCGAGGCAATGGGTCGAGTAAGTGGTTGGGGGTGGAGCTTTGGCTACATTGGAGGCATGTTTACCTTAGGCCTCTGTTTATATTATGTTTTGTCTGCTCAAGCACAAGGGGTACCCGCGACTGATTTTGTACCCATCACAATGGTCATCACAGCAATTGTTTTTGCTTTGGCTGCAACTGTTTCTTTATGGGGTTTGCATGAAAAAAAATCACCAAACTCATCTACGTTAATTGAATCATTTGAGTCAGATATCTCACAGCGGATAGACAAACAAAAAAAAGTAAGCCTCTTTCAGAAACTACTACAAACTTGGCGGAAAGCTCAAGAATTTCCTGACTTTGTCAGGTTTATGTGGTGCACCGTAGCCTATCAAGGTGGAGTAGCAGTTGCGATTACTTTGGCTGCTGTTTATGCCGAACAAGAAATTGGTTTTTTGCCACAAGAAACCATGGTGCTTATTTTTGTATTAAATATCGCGGCCGCTTTTGGCGCGTGGGTATTGGGTTACGCACAAGATACATTTGGTCATAAAGGGGCTCTAGGCTTAACCTTAGTGGGTTGGGTAATTACCTGCGTGGTTGCAGCTTTAGCAACCAATAAAGAGGTGTTTTGGTGGGCTGCCGTTTTGGCGGGCCTGTGTATGGGTTCAAGTCAATCAATCGGGCGAGCCATGTCAGGCCTACTTTCACCATTTAATAACCGAGCGCAATACTACGCTTTGTGGTCTTTCGCTACCCGATTAGCCAGTATCGTTGGGCCGATTACCTACGGTTTAATCACATGGGCCACAGGCGGAAATCAACGCTGGGCTTTAGTGAGCACCAGTTTGCTCTTTATATTGGGGTTGTATTTATTAAGTCGGGTTAACTTTAAGCAAGGGGTAGTTCAAGCATCAAACAAACCAAACAGAAAATAGTATGTCAAATTCCTGTATGAAACGGCACAACCCTACCGATTGATTAAGCTGATTTCTTTAGATCGGTTAATGGAACTGAAAACCTAGTTTGTTTGTGCAAAATCTCAATCATGACATGCGCACGGCTTTCGCCATCATCCATTTGATAAATCAAATCTAAACTAGCAAATGCGCCTTCTTTCAACTGCACAAAATCGCCGGGTTTGTAGGGAGAGGGTGCTTTTTGAACGATGTCGTTGCAGGTTCGCAAAGCATGTATCAAGTCAGCATCAACCTTTACGGGGTCATCACCGAACGTAATAAGTTTGCTAACACCAAGAGTCGAACGAATGGGAGACCAACTTTTACCTTGAATACTGACGTCAAGTGAAATAAACATATACCGAGGAAACAACGGCTCTTGAGTGATTTCAACCGATTTTTTTAATATTTTTTTCTTGGGAAGAGTGGGTAAGAAACAGTTATAACCTTGTAACTCAAGGTTCGTTAGCGCCCGCATTTCTTGTCTGGGTTTAGTGTGAACAACGTACCAATGCATCAGTTTTTGCTACCTAAATAATTTAACTATATTTAGACTAATTTTAGCCTAATATTGATTTAAAAAAGAAAACCATTTCTAAAAAAGATAATTTAATTTAATATTAGCCATTCAGCCATTCAGCCATTCAACCATTCAACCATTCATCAAATTACCCAGTTAACCCAACATATGTATTCACTAAACAGTGAAACGATCATTTGCAACGCATAACTTAAGCACTGGTTTTCTGTTTAGCTAAATGCTCAATTGCGTTGACCAAACTTTCGGTTGGTTGGGCACCTTCAATTAAGTATTTTTCTTCAATCACAAAAGCGGGTACAGCATGAATGCCTTTAGCTTGCCAGGCTTGTTGCGCGTCGCGAACGTCTTGAGTGTAAGCCGTTGAATCATCAACCACGGCGGCCGCAGCTTCTGCGTCAAGGCCCGCGCGCGTGACGGCATCAAGTAAAGTTTGACGGCCATCTATATTGTCAGCTAACGTAAAGTAAGATGCTAACAATTCTTTTTTAAGATCTAAAGCAGCTTTGGCGCTGAACTTTTCTTCAGCCCAAAACATCAAACGGTGGCAGTTAAAGGTGTTGTAAACGCGTTTACGACCTTCAGGGTGGAAATGAAAACCCACTTCAGCACCACGGGTGTATATGTTTTGCTGGTTTTTTAAAGCTTGTTCAGCACTAATGCCATATTTTTCTGTCAGGTGTTCAATGACTTCTTGGCCACCAACTGGCATATGGGGGTTAAGTTCGAAGGGTTGTAAGTGAACTTCAACTTGAATGGCAGGGTCAATTTTTTCTAAGGCACGATCAAGCGTCGATAACCCCACTGCGCACCAGGGGCAGGCAATATCTGATACTAAATCTATTCGTATGGTTGTATTCATAGGTTAACGTGAGCGCTCTGTAACGTTTAAAGGGTTGACTTCAAGTTCTGTCAATTTTTCTAGCGGTCTAGGGGCATTAGAATCAATAAGTGGGTAGGCATCTGCGACATAAGCTGGGCCTTTCATAACTATAACTGTCAATGCACCGATGGCAAACGTGAATAACGCAGTCCATAATGTGGCGAGCAAGCTGAATGTATAAATGTCAACGGTTTTTATCAGTTTAGCCACTAAATAGGGTGCATCAGACACTGACCATACGCGCACAATCAGCGAGGGTAAAGCAATGCCGGTGGTGCCCACAAGTAACACTTTTGGCAGGAGTCGTACAATTTTCCTTTCAAGACCTGCTGGTGCTTTTTGAAAGTCGGGTAGTTTAGTAAATAAATCAACCATGCTTAGCCTCGCTTTTAACATCTCTACCTAGTTTGTACCACCAAGCATACAAAGCGGGTACAAATAAAAGCGTAATAATTGTACCGACCAATACACCACCAATTAGCACATAAGCCAGTGGCCCCCAGAAACTATCAAAAGTCAGTGGAACAAACGCTAACGCTGCTGCCAAGGCCGTCAATACAACCGGGCGTGAGCGTTGCACAGCGGCTTCAACGACTGCTTTTTCGGCAACCAAACCATCGGTAAAGTTGTCGTTGACTTGCTGGGTCAAAATTAGAGTGTTGCGCATCAAAATGCCCGCTAACCCAATCAGACCGAGTAAGGCCACAAAGCCAAAAGGTTGTTTAAAAATCAACAATGCTAAAACAGCCCCGATTAAACCTAGGGGGGCAGTTGCCACCACAATAAAGGTGCCAGCAAACGTGCGCATTTGAAGCATGACAAAAATTAGCATCAAGCCCAACATAAGGGGTTGAAGTTTTTGAATCGAGGCATCAGCTTTGCCTGATTGTTCAATTGAACCCGCAATGCTAATACGGTAACCCTTTGGCAAGCTGGCTCTTAAGGGCTCAAGCTTTTTCCAAACAGCCATCGTGACATCGGGTGGTTGTGCATTCAAGACGTCACCTTGTAGCGCTAAAAAGGGCTCTCGGTTAAGTCGTTTAATCACAGGCTCTTCGTATCGAACTTCTATTTGCCCAACTTGTGCCAGAGGAACTTTACGCCCATCTTGGGTTTTAAATTCAATCGCAGACTGTAATGCGCTAGGGTCGCGTAAGCCCCTTGCACGAACCTCGACTGAGCGAATATCTTGACGCACCTCGGTCACCTTTACCCCATCGAGTTGAAATTGCAGCTGCTGTGCAATGTCTCGTGCGGTTAAACCCATCGCTCTTAAACGTTGAGGGTCGGTATTGATATGTAACACCGGCGCACGCTCATCCCAGTCTAAATTGATGTCTGTCACATTGGGGTTCTGCGCCATGATGTCGCGTGCGGCATAGGCAATACGGCGTAATTCATTGGTGTCAGGGCCGTAAATTCTAAAACTAATCGGCCAACGAACAGGTGGCCCAAATAGTAGGCGCGTCACATGCACACGAGCGCCGGCGAAGTCGCCCGCTTGAATCTGCGTCTCTAATGTTTTAATCAGACGCTCTCGCGATTCAACGCCGTGAGTCACCGCAATGATTTTGGCAAAGGCGGGGTCAGGTTGTTCGGGGTTCGCTGAAATAAAGAAGCGTGGGGCACCTGCCCCAATATAGGCCGACAAGGTTTTGACTTCAGGTAATTTAACAATCGCCTTTTCTATTTTTTGTGTCACGGCATCGGTATTGCCGATTGCAGTACCTTGTGGCATGTATACACTGATGAGAACTTCGGGACGATCAGAGCTTGGGAAAAACTGTTTTTCAACGGGGCCAATCATGCCAAACACGCTTAGAACTAACAACCCTACCGTGCCCAAAACAACTGTTTTACGTTTGTTGACGCACAACGTAATGACTCGACGAAGCCAATGATAGAGCGGTTTGTCGTAAGGGTCACTGGCGTGCGCGGCGTTAGTTTGATAGTGGGGCAGTATTTTTACACCCAAATAAGGGGTAAAGGTAACGGCTACCAGCCAAGAAATGAGTAAGGCAAAGGCCAGTACCCAAAAAATACCGCCGGCATATTCGCCAACCGATGACCGCGCAAAACCAATCGGCACAAAACCTGCAACAGTGACCAGCGTTCCAAACAGCATGGGGGCGGCGGTAGCATTCCATGCGTGGGTGGCGGCGCGAACCCGGTCCCACCCTTGCTCCATCTTGACGATCATCATTTCAATTGAAATGATGGCGTCGTCTACCAGCAACCCTAACGCAATAATCAAAGCACCAAGGGTGATTCGGTCAAGATTCATACCGACCATTTTCATCAGCAAAAAGGTCAAGCCCAGCGTGACGGGAATGGCGATGCCAACGATTAAGCCTGCTCGTAAACCAATTGCCAAAATACTGACGCCCATCACCACCATGACGGCGACTAAGAATTTAATTTGGAATAGATTGACCGCGCCTGAAATGGCTTCAGCCTGATTGGTTAATTGCGTCAATGACATACCCAGTGGGAGTTCTGCCCTCTCAGTGGTCAGAAAGGCTTTGATGCGATCGCCCACTTTGAGTCCGTTTTCGCCCTTTTCCATGACCACACCTAAAATCATGGCATCTTCATTGTTGGCGCGAATTAAATACGTGGGCGGGTCTTCGTACCCTTGCTCGACTTTGGCAACATCGCCTAAGCGAATAATGCGTTTGCCCACTCTTAACGGCACATCGGCTAGGGCGATAGGGTCTGACAAATCGGCGTCAACCCTCACAAATACCCGCGGCCCAGCTGTTTCTATACGGCCTGCAGGCACCAATTGGTTATTGGCTTCGATGGCATCTAAGATACTTTCAGGTGATATGCCGAGGTTAGCAAGTTTAATATTGTCAAAATCAATATGAACGCGTTCTGGCCTCTCACCAATCAGAATAACTTTTTGAATGCCTTCGATGCGTTGCAGTCGATCTCGAATTTTTTCAGCGTCACGTGTGATATCACGCATGGGTAAGCCTGGCGCTGATAACGCCATCATGGTGAAATACACGTCAGAAAAATCGTCGTTAACAATGGGGCCAATCACGCCTATTGGTAGCCTGCTCGCTTCATCTTGCATGCGTTTACGCACTTGATAAAGCAACTCGGGTACTTTTGTGGCTGGGGAATAGTCTTGAAACTCGACCAACATGTCAGCACGACCCGGCCGAATGGTGGTTTCAACTCGATAGAAGTATTCAACTTCTTGAACGCGTTTTTCAAGACGATTAACTACTTGGTCTTGCAGTTGTTGCGGTGTGGCACCTGGCCAAACGACTGACACGACCATGACACGAACGGTAAAGGGTGGGTCTTCAGCTCGGCCGAGCGAGTTAAAGGCATAAACGCCTGCAATGATCGATAAAATTAAAAAGAAAAGGGTGATTGATCTTTCACGAACTGCCAGCGCAGATAAGTTCGGAAAACTCACGGTGCGATCTCTCGAACAGCCATGCCTGGTTTAAGTAGGTGGGTGCCCAGGGCGATTACTTTTGTGCCCGTGGCAATGTCTGACTCAATAACAGCCGTCTCAGCAGTGAGTGATACCAACTTGACGGCAACCGGTTGCGCGGTGCCGTCCGTAATGATCCAAACTTGTGGGCCTTGCCCGCGTTCGTCTAATGCGGCAATTGGCACTGTCATAAGTGTCTTTTGCGTCGTCGTTTTAGTTGCTGGTGCTGCAGGTATGGCTGATGCGACAGGGGAAGCGATCAGGTTAACCTTTGCGACGCTTCCCAATGGCCAAGGCTGGGGTAAATCAATCAACTGATAGCGAGCACGTACGGTACGGCTGACGGGGTCAGCGCTACCTGCAACCTCTTTAAGCATTACCTGAGCTTTTTGGTTGCCAAACTGCGCCTGGCCTTGAGTGGGCGCCATAAAACCCTCTGGCAAAAACACTTCAACTTCAAGAGGACCTGCATGCGCCAAGGTACCAATCGATTGACCTGCAATCACAACCTGCCCTAATTCACCGGTTGTTTCAGTGACTATGCCATCATCAGGCGCTGTCAGGTTTGCATATTCGGTTGCATTGCGGGCCTGTTGTTGCCTAGAGTTGGCTGCATCGAGTCTGGTTTGTGCTTCTTTTTCTTGCAATAATGCCCGATCAAAGCCTTGTTGACTGATATATTTTTCGTTTAAAAGTTGACGGTTACGTCGCGTATCGGTCTGGGCTGTTAAAAGGGCCGAGCGAGCTGCCGCGACCTCTGCCTCGGTCGCTTGTAAAATTTGGTTTAAATCACGCTGGTCAAGTTCGAATAAGGTTTGACCTTTTTTCACGGTTTCACCCGCTTTGACAAGCCTTTGAGCAATACGACCACTAATTTGAAAAGCAATAGGCGTTTCAATTTCTGATCTGACGATTCCAGATAATGCCAGTAACGGTTGAGCCGCGACAATAACAGGTGTTGTACGTACGGCAACGGGTGATACAGAGCTGTCTTCTTTTTTGTCACCGCAGGCACTGATGAACAGCACCGTTGCTAGTAAAGCGAGTTTAATTTTCAATGACATAGTCAGCTTGAGCCACACAGTAAAATGACATTAGAACAAATAATGAGCGTTAGGTTTTAGATCGCCAGCAAAGTATGATGATTACAATTTTATAAGATGTGTTCGAGAAGCTAAATGACCAGTCAAAATAAGCGGGTTGCCGTCATCGGAGCAGGTATTGCCGGGGGAGCCTGCGCGCAACAATTGGCGCAATCGGGTTGCTCTGTTAGCGTGTTTGATAAAGCAAGAGGCGTGAGTGGGCGCTTGTCGACTCGGCGCACAGACATGGCACACTACGACCATGGGGCTCAGTATTTTACTGCCCAATCAAACGAATTTAAAGCTCAAGTGAGAGATTGGCAGCAACGTGGCATTGTTGCGCAGTGGCAGCCTCGCGTGGTGAACCCCGATATTCAGAAGTGGTTTGTGGGCACCCCTGATATGCCCGCAATCGTTCGTTATTTGGTTAAAAACATAGCTTTGCAGGTCAATACCCGCATTCAAAGTGTTGAACAAGTCGTACATGACGCAAAAACTAATCTGTCGTTACGTGATGTTTCTCCACTAAAAGCGATTGATATTGACTCAAAAACATGGCAACTTGTTACAGACACGGGCGCCGTTTATAGCGGTTTTACCGATGTGGTGGTTGCCGTGCCACCAGCTCAGGCCGTGCCCTTGATTCAAAACTTAGCACCCAGCATGGTCAGCGTTTTGAATGCGGTTGACATGTTGCCCTGTTGGACAGTCATGATCTCAACCTCGGACTCGGTTACAACGGCCCTGCCAATTGATGCTGAGCGAGTGACAGATCACCCTGCCTTGGTTTGGTGGGCACGAAACGACAGTAAACCTGGGCGGGTCAAGCATGCGGGCCAAGCAACATGGGTTATTCAAGCTACCCCAGACTGGACATTAACGCATTTAAACGCCGACCCGGCTGATGTGATTCGCTTGCTATGCGATGCATTTTGGCGTCATGTAGGTGTTAAAACGTTACCTAACGTGCAACAGTCTATGGCTCATCGTTGGCTATATTCTCGCCGTCATCTCGAGCCCAAGTCAACCCAAGATTGTTTATGGGCGGCTAATGTGCGGTTAGGCGTATGCGGTGACGGGTTGATCCACAGCCGCATTGAGTCAGCTTACTTGTCGGGTGTTCATATGGCCAATGCAGTGTTGAGTTGACCGGTTAGGCTTCATATAAGCTTGAGCACGTGTTGCCATGGGAATGTTTCTGGTTTGCGTGCAATGGGGGTGTCAGCCTTGTAAAAACACGTCAATCACAAAAATACATCAATTCTTGTAAATATATATATTTTGAGCAACGAAATGTATCAATGTTATAACGGTAATCACGATGCCAAGAATTTGAAGTGGGGCATTAATTACTAAATCAAGCTTACTGGTTGCCATGAGGTAAATATTAACCCCCCCCACTATGGCAATCAACCGCATGAGCCATGAGGTGGGTGTAAATAAACCGTCTGATAAAGCACGGCACATTAACACCCCCAAAAGCCCGCTGAACAGACCCAGTGCAGCACCCATCAAGACATCGTCTAGCCAATGCACCCCAATAGCGATACGCGCCATACCTGCTAAGGATGCAAGCACGAATAGCCATAAAAAAGGCTTGCGGCGCGGTGTCGGTATTGCAAAATACGCGGCAGTTGCCACGGCAAAAGCCGTGAGCGCATGACCTGAAGGAAAAGAATGCGCATGCATGGCTTCTTCTAAAATAAAAAAACTACTGTTATCGAGCACAGCTGGGGGGCGAGGCATTTCAAAAAATAACTTTAATGAGCGTGACAAGATGCCGGCGGGTATGCCCGCCAAAACAGCAGCCATCATGATGCGGGGAGCAAAAATCAATAATGGGAAGGCCAAGCCGTAAATGCCCCAACCATTCCCTAAATTTACAAAAAACCCCCACAAGCTATTTGGCCAATCTTGTGCCCAAGCATTTAAAAAATAAAAACTTTGCTGTTTTGAAACAAATATAGTGACTAGGCCCCAGATAGATAGAGGTATAACAGGAAGCCACCATGAAAAAAGCGGTACAGCAGGTATTTTTTGATTGTATAAAGTCATGTTTAAATTGGTGTCGGTAATGATTCTGGCACCGTTTTGGAAACGGATTTCGATGCAGAAAATTGGTGGTTAATGGCCTGCAACACCTGTTCAACGCGAATAGCTTGCATGCAGACATTATTTGAACAGGGCGTTTTACGATGGTTTGCAGCGCTAACACAGGGTGAGCACGCTAAGCGTGCCGTTACTGCAATTGAATTGCCGAGAGAACCGTAAAGCTCAGGGGTTTCAGGGCCAAACAACACAACAGTATGAAGGGCTGTTACAGCAGAAAAGTGACCAGGGCCCGAGTCGTTGGTCACCATTACGTCAGCCAAGCTGTATAAGGCTGGTAGTTCATTAAACGTTACTTTTCCAGCCCAATTTAAAGCATTTTTGACGTTTGCTTGGGCACGTACATTTTCAACATAAGCAAACTCAGATGGTGAGCCTGTTAATAAAATAAGGGCATCTGGCCACATTTGTTCAATGGCCTGCGTAAGCGCTGCAAATTGCTCGGGTGCCCAACGCCTTTGAACCAGTAGGTCACTAGCATTGGCATTTACCAAAAATAAGGGCTGTTGATTTAAGGTAAAAGGAATGTTGGCTTGCTGGGTGGCAGACTCAATTTGCGATAAAACTTTCAGGCGCTGTGGCGCGTGAATGTTGGCTTGAGCTAATTTAATGGGCTGCGCAGATAAAGCAACTTTACTAAAAGGCACCTCTTGCTCAGTTGAAAAGGCGGCATACACCAAAGATAAAAAATTATGAGCAATGTGAATGTGTGAGTTGTAATGCACTTTGTGCGTCAGCATATTGCCTCGCCACAAGCCTTCACCATGAAAAATATGGTAACCCACGCGCCGAGTTGCCCCACTAAGGCCTGTCAAAAGCGCCGTAAACCTTGAGAAAAGCTCAAGATCAATAACCGTATCTACTTGGTTTTGGCGAGCCCACCATAAAAATCGCAAGGTGTCGCGCACAAGAGGCCATAAACCAGACGAATCAATCGTGAATACATGGTCGGGCGATACCGTGTTGAGTAACGTTAAGCTTGGCTGATTGCTTTTAAAGATTAAAAAATATAGTTCAGCACCCCGAGCTTGTGCATCACGCATGGCCGGGTCAACCAAAATGGCGCTGCCCATTTCAGACAGTTCAATAAACAGTATTTTTTTGGGCTGAAAAGCAAGAGAACTGTCAGTTGAATCATTTTGTGAGCGATGCGAGGGCTTATTGAGCCTTTGTTGCCTCAACCGCCACCAGTCTAGTGCCGCAACAATTGGAGTGGCAATCGCGCAGAGCGGGATGCCCGCAAGGCGATCAATCGTACGCATGGTGTCAACATTTAAGCTCATAATTGGCATTTTAGACGCCAAACACCTTACCTTGTGTGGATGCCTTTTTTTTAAGTAAAACCCACGTTCCAGGAAAGTAGACCAGCAAGACGATGAGCCCGTAGCTGATCGATGCAAGAAGCGTGACGCTAACAGGAATACCCCACAGAGCTAACATGGCCGATAGGGTGGTTTCGCGCAGGCCCCAACCTGAGATGCTGATGGGCAGCATCATGAGTAAACCTAAGGCAGGTATGCTGATGAGCAAAGCTTCAAACGGTACAGCCACCCCGTAGGCCTGTAGGCAAGCACCAAAAGTGGCCAGTGTTAGCAGGTGAATCAAAAGAGAGGTGATTATTTGTGCCATGTTGATTGGCCAACCCAACACACTTTTTAGACCCTGCATGCCAAAGGGTAAACGGGTGGCATTCAATATTTTTTGTACGAAGTGTAAAAAGATTGGGAGTTTAAATAAAAAACCAACCGTTAACACACCGCCAATCAAACTTGAGAACAGAATGATGCCGACTGCATGGGCCCAGGGAGAAAAGGTTGCGCCTGCCAGGATAAGACCTAATGTGCCTAATAAGGTGTTACCCAATAAGCCCATGCCTCGATCAAGAAAAACGGCAAATACGCTGTAACGAATCGCAGGGCTAGAACCCACGATTTGGTGACGGCTACCTTGCAAGGCTCGGTAACTGTCACCCCCCAGTGTTGAAGGCAAGCCTTGATTAATCAACCCACCTGCAAAATAAAGTGCAACATATTGGTACCACCGGTTAGACAGGCCTGTGCGTTGCATAATAAAACCCCATCGGCCTGCAGCCAGCAAGTTGGCCACTAAAATTAAGAATACTGCCAATACGATCCAAATCAATGTGACGTTTTGGCTAGCGGCCCATAACGCAGACCAATCAATATGTCGAAATGCGAGCCAGAGCAAGGTGATTGAAAGCATGAGGCGAATCACGAACCAAGCTAGTGGGGTAAAGCGGTTCATTTGCCGTTCCCTAGCCAATCTTCGCAACGGTAAAATGTAAACGTTGATGTCACACGACCGAGGCGTTGAACGAGCAACCGATCAAGTTCAATACATCGAGCATAGTGTTGATTCGAAACTGGAATCTTATAGGGCACTTGTGACCAGTTCACCCACAAGGTATTTTGGTTTTTTTCAGGATTACCGAACCAAATATCAAACTGGTCAAAGCGTTCATCTATGACTTGCACGGGTAAGGGGCGGGCATACCAGGCCATACGACTGGCGAGGGTCCAGTTGCTCACCGATAAAGTTTGAAGGCCTTGCTGTTTGGCCAGTGTTTGCACAAGTTGCCCTGCTTGGTCCCAACCCCATAGGTCAGCTAGAGGGTTCTTCTGATGTATGGGGTGTTGCGCGCTGAGGCCAGGTACCCCAATAAAAAATATTAAGACAAAGGCTGAACCACATAAAACCGCTTGCAGGCCCACCATAATTTTGAGCGCCAAGCGACGACCCTGTTGCCAGTGTAGGGCGAGAGGGTTAGCGCCCAGCACAATGGCTGCCAACCATGCTGGTGCTAACCAGTGGGCGAGGGTGCGGCCCCCACCAGCCATGTAAGCTGTAACAAGAAAGGGTACGATTAAAAATAAAGATAAACCCCAAATGATTCGATTAGGGTGCTGACGTAAAAATTTACTGACGCCAATGATCATGGCAACAATCAACGGGCCAAAGGCTCCGATTTGCAAGCCAACAAAGACGCCGACCCCTTTTAAGTGCCAAGAGCCGCCGCTGCTGTGTTTGATTTGATAACTGAATGAAACCCAGTCGTGTTGAGCATTCCAAATTAAAACGGGTGAAATCATGATGCTGGCGATGAGAACGGCTACCCAAGGACCTCGTTGCGCGAGTACTTTCCAACCTAAATTTAAAATTAATGCGCCCGCCACTGCTATAGCAAAAAGTACTGCCGTATATTTACTCAAGCCGGCTAGGCCCAGCCAAACGCCTAGAATCAGCCAATACTTGAGTGAGGGCAAGGCCGTTGAATGTGATGTGATGTTTTTGGTGTGGGCGGTAATAAGCTGCAAAGTGGTTTGCATGATGCCCAATACGACTACCAGTAGTAGCGTATCGGGCAGTAAACCAACCCCAAGAACATGCATGACGGGGGCGACTAAAATTGAAATCACGGCCCATCTGCCGGCTGCGCCTCGAGGAATGGTATTTGCCCAACTGGGTATAAGAAGTCTGAGTTTTTCGGCCAAATGCCAAGCCATGACGCTAGCCAGCCACCAACACGCTTGTGGGATGAGTCGCAACACCCAATCGGGTGCATTGCCATAAACCAAAGGCCACTGAACCCAGCCGACGAGTGGCGGGTGATCAAAATAGCTTAGCGCTAAGCGTTGGGCATAAAGCGCGTAATGAGCTTCGTCAACCGAAAGGTTGAGTAGCGCTGAAAACCCAAAATGAATAAGCGCCCCAAGCAACAAAAGCCCGCGTACAGATATACGGGGCCTAAGTTGAGCATCTGTTGGAAATAAAAATTTAGTGGTTTGCAAAATGAGGGGGCTTAATTAAAGAGCCTGCGCATTAATAGACTCAGGGCAGGCCATGAAGGGGCCTTAAAAAAACTTAAAGTACCATCAATCGAGGTGATGTTAAAGATTCGGGTTTCAAAATCTGATCAAGTTTAGCCTGTTCAAGTAAGCCGCGCTCGAGCACGATATCGTAAACACGTTTGCCTGTTTCTAGGGCTTCTTTTGCAACATCAGTGGCGTTTTGGTAGCCGATATATGGGTTTAGGGCGGTCACCAAAACAATCGATCGGTCCATATGTTCTTGTAAAACAGGTAAGTTAGCGGTGATGCCATCTACGCAGTTAACTTCTAGGGTATGAAGGGCATTGGTTAAGTGCGACACGCTTCTAAACATTGAATAGGCGATGATAGGTTCAAAGGCATTAAGTTGTAGTTGGCCTGCTTCGGCTGCAAAGGTAATGGTGATGTCGTTACCGATAACCTCGTAAGCTACTTGGTTGACCACCTCAGGTATGACTGGGTTGACCTTGCCGGGCATAATGCTTGACCCAGCTTGTTTAGCAGGCAAGTTAATTTCGTTGATGCCAGCACGCGGTCCACTTGATAATAAACGAAGGTCATGGCAAATTTTAGATACTTTGACGGCAATGCGCTTAAGAACGCCAGACAGCTGCACAAATGAGCCGACATCTTGAGTGGCTTCTATTAAATTGGGTGAGGTTATTAAAGGTAAACCTGATACCTCTGCTAAATGCTCACGTGCAACGCGAGCATAGTCTGGGTGGGTATTGATACCCGTACCAATTGCTGTGGCGCCTAAGTTGATTTCACAAATTAACGGTAAGGCTTCTTGTAGCCTCAAAATATCTTCACCCACCATAACAGAATAGGTAAAAAACTCTTGCCCAAGCGTCATGGGAACCGCGTCTTGTAGTTGGGTGCGACCGACCTTAAGTATGTCTTTAAATTCAACTGCTTTGCGTTCAAATGCAGCCTGTAAAGACTGCATGTTAATGAGCAAACGCTCACAACCCCGATACGTGGCGAGTTTTAGAGATGTGGGGTACACGTCATTGGTTGACTGACTCATATTGACGTGTTCGTTGGGGTGTAAAAATTGATATTGGCCGCGCATGTGCCCCATAATTTCTAATGCGCGGTTGGCAATGACTTCGTTGGCATTCATGTTTGTCGACGTGCCAGCCCCACCTTGAATCATGTCAACTTTAAATTGATCGTGTAAGGCACCATTTAAAACCTCTTGCGCAGCCGCTATGATGGCTTCAGCGCGGGTTTGGTCTATTAAGCCAAGTTCTTGATTGGCCATGGTGCAAGCAATTTTGATTTCAGCCAACGCTTTAATCAGGTCAGGTGATGCAGAAATGGGTAAACCACTGATCGCAAAGTTTTCTATGGCACGTAATGTATGAACGCCATAGTACGCGTTAAACGGCACATCACGATAACCCAATAAGTCATGCTCGCTTCTGTGGCTAGGGTAGGGTTGGTTTGATGTGCTTGTCATAAAGATTCCGATAGTTAACAGAGCAAAAAACTTATAAACAAAATTTAATGACACAGTTTAACTGAGTTAATGATAATCGTTTAGATTTACACATCATGGTATTTGTTTAATGTTAAATGTACGCCAGCCAAGCGCACGCTTGCTGTCAAGTTTGTACACTCTGACCGTGCCTTTAGTCGCAACAAAACCAGCTGGAAACTCAAGGCCACCCTCAATGAGTTGATGAGCGTTCACGTCAAGTGGCAATAAATCAGTTTTGATTGCACCCGCTCGACCGTTTGCGTAGCGACCTTCAAAAGTAATATCAGCAGTGCCTTGGAAGGCTGTTTGATCTTTTGGGTCTTGCAAAAAAAGCAATTGAAAGTTAATTGATGCTTGTTGTTTAGATTGAGTGAATGTATCAGCTGAAATGGCAACAGGTTCAAAACGCATGTTGTCAGCCAGTGCTTGTCTAAAAGCCTTTAATGTTTGCTCGGTAGGTTCGATCTGCTTTTTAAGCGCCATAACTTCATTTTGAGCCTCTGCGATCAACTGCTCAGAAGCCGTTTTGGTGCTTTTTATCTGACTATTTAATGTCGTGATGGTGTTTTGCTGTGTTTGCTCTTTTAAAGTGAGCGCGGTGAAATCAGAGGTTAGTTTTTCAGATTCTAAAACGGTTAAACGTTTCGGGCCGTAACTAGTTTGCAATAAAATCACACCACCGCTGCCGATTAATATGCCAAGAACAAGCAATATCAACCAACGTGGTAAGCCACGCGAGTTACGGTGCGTATTATAGGGTGAGGGCTTAAATGCTTTTCGTGTGCTACGTGGGTTTAATGCCATGAACGTTCCTGATGCTTGATGTGTCGTGGATGTTTAAGCATAACGCCATCTTCAACAATACGTATAGTGTAATGGCTACACATATGGTTTTCGATTGGTTAGCCAGAGAAGAGGTGCTGATTAAGATGCGTCAAACGTTCGGGTGTACCGACATCGACCCACTGCGTAGCATGTTTGGTGCCCTTGACACGTTGAGTTAGCATGGCTTGTTTTAACAAAGGGGCGAGCTTTGCAGCCTGCCCAGCAACAACTGATTCAAATAGTTGCGGGTTATAAATACCGATGCCACTGAAGGTGAGGCAAAGATTATTTGTATGAATGGGTTGCTTTTCGCCAATTATGGGGGCACCCACAAAACCATCGTTTTTTAGGTAAAAATCACCGTTTGGGTGAAAAGTAGGGTTGTCTACCAACAGTAACCACGCTAAAAGTTTTGGGTTGTCTTGAAGTCGTCTTTGCTCAATGAAGGCCTCGGCAGGGTTCCAGTCACACCAAATATCAGCGTTCATGACTAAAAAAGGCTTTTTGCCAAGGTCAGGTAGGGCTTTGGCGATACCGCCAGCTGTTTCAAGTGCAGTGGTTTCAGCTGAGTACGCTATATTTAGCCCCCACTGATTGCCACAACCTAAATAAGACTCAATTTGTGTGCCCAGCCAAGCATGGTTAATGACAACGTCTTTAAAGCCAGCGGCAGCTAAACGTTCAAGATGCCAAACAATAAGCGCCTTGCCACCCACTTTGAGTAAAGGCTTGGGCGTATGGTCAGTGAGCGGACGCATGCGTGTGCCACGCCCTGCAGCAAGCAACATGGCTTTCATATTCTCGATCAAAAGGTATAACCTGCTTTAATTTGAATGCCTTCTAAACGGTTAAGCAAACGATTTAGAGGGGCAAAAACACCATAGCGTTGTGTGACCTGACGAATATAAGTCATCACTCGAGGCATATGAGCCACATAACTAGGTTTATGGTCGCGGTGGTTAAGGCGAGCAAATACACCCAAGATACGTAAGTTACGTTGTAAACCCACCCATTCATAGTTTTGATGAAAATCTGCGAAATCACTTGGCACGGGCAAGTTTTGCTGACGTGCCTTTTCCCAATATCGAATGGCCCAGTCCAATTGCTGGGGTTCTTCCCAAGTCGTGCGGGCGTCAAACACTAATGAGGCAATGTCATAGGCTATGGGGCCTTCTAGGGCATCTTGGTAATCAAGCACACCTGGGTTGGCCCCCCATTCTGGTTGCTTGCATAGCATTAAGTTTGGCGAATGAAAGTCTCGATGCACCAAAACGGTTTCTTGTGCGGCACCGGCCTGAGCCAGAAGGTCAAATATGGCATCACATTGCTTTGATTCAGTATCAGTGAGGGTTTGGTTACAGTGAATATTCACGTACCACTCAGTGAACAGGTTCAGCTCATCACGCAGTCTGGGCGCATCGAGCCTAGCTAAACCTTGATAATCAGCTGCTTGTAATTTGACGAGCGCATCAATTGCATCACGGTAAATGATGTCGAGCGTTGCGCCATCAAGCCCCACTTGAATGCGTGAATAGTAAGTTGTGGGCCCGAGGTCGGTTAGCAGTAAAAAACCGTCCTTAATTTGCTCGGCTACTATTCTGGGAATATTAAGCCCTGTTTTTTCTAATCTATTTGTGATGTCAATAAAAGTTTCAACGTTTTCTATAGGGGGTGGGGCGTCCATCACAACATACGTGCAGGCATGACCTTGCACTCGAAAGTAGCGTCTAAAACTGGCGTCACCTGAAGCGGAGGTTAACGTGTTGAGTATTAAGCCGAAAGGCAAAACAAGCGTTTGTAACCAATTTAATAGAGCTTGGTCGCGCTCGGTATCGTGAGGAAAGGTTGGCATGTTGGTGTATAAGCTTGGGTCAAATAAGGCCAAAATAACTTGGGCGGCAGAATCTCTATAATAATGGTTGTAGCGCATGAGTTAGGCGCTATGTTAATTTGTGAATGAATGTTAACTAATGGGCTGCCACGTGTGCGTCTTATAAAAGGGTTTTTCTTGCTGGCAGCGTATTCGTTAACATCGGTTTTCGGTGTGGTCGCGAGCGCTCAAGACAAAGAACCCATTATTGGCGTTGTGATTGTAAATGGTTTAAGAACCTCAAGCCGTATTGTTACCCCACCTATTTCAGACAAGCAAATGCCTTCTTATTTGCAAGCTGCTGATTCCATCTCGGCAGATAATGAAGACAACGTTATATTAGAAAAAAATGCGGCTGTACGCAGAGCTGATGCTGTTTTAAAGGCTGGCTTCATTCGTTACAACAAGGGGTCGAATGTCATTAACGCAGAGGGTAATGCGCGGCTCATTCGAGACGGTAATATTGTCGTAGGCCCATCACTTACATTCAATACAGAAGCCGAAACAGGCCAAGTGGAACAGCCAAATTTCTGGCTTGAAAGTGGGGGTGCCGGGGTAGGCTCATTAGCCGACATTACCAGCCGCTCGACCATGACCATTCATGACATGACATACAGTGGCTGCCCGTGCCCGTCACCCGCATGGTACATTGAATCAGAAAAACTGGACCTAGATTTTGATGCCAATGAGGGTATTGCTCGAAACGGTGTTTTATATTTTAAAGATTTTCCTATTCTGGCATCACCTTATTTGACTTTCCCTATTAAAAAAGAGCGCAAATCGGGCTTTCTGATCCCTACTTTTGCCTCAACCAGTCAAACAGGTTTAGATTTTACTTTGCCTTATTACATCAACCTTGCGGCTGATTACGACGCAACGGTCCAAACGCGGTCGATGACTAAACGTGGCGTTCAATTGGGTGGTGAGTTTCGATATTTAGGTGAAAGTTACTCAGGTGCTTTTGGTGGCACGTATTTAAGTAACGATATTCAAACTACGACCGATCGCTGGATGTATTCTGTGCAACACGCCCAAAGTTTTGGAAAAGGTTTTTATGGCTCTTTAAATTTAAACGGTGTCTCTGATGACGAATACTTTAAAGATTTTTCGATTTTGGCCGTTAACCAGGCAACCACCACTTATTTACCTAAAACGGGTACGGTGGGCTGGGCTAATAAATATTGGCAATCAAGCGTAACGGTGGCGACCTACCAAACGTTGCAAACTGAGTCTGCACCCATACGACCACAATACAATCTGGTACCCAGCTTTGCTCTAAATGGTGCTCGTTACAACATTAAAGGTTTTGATGTTGTAACCACCAATTCAGCTACCTCATTTGAAATGCCTTTAACGCGGAATGGGCAGCGGCAGGGCCAAGACGGTCAGCGCTACAGTTCATATACCAGTGCGGCATTTCCCATCGTTCGGCCCGGTTGGTACATTACCCCTAAAGTTGGTTTAAACGTCACACGTTACGACACAAATTGGTATCAAGCTGAGGGTGTTGGCGGGCGTGTACCCACAAATGACCGAGTTTTGCCCATTATGTCGGTTGATGCAGGCATGACGTTTGAGCGTAGTGCATCATTTTTTGGCAGTGAGTCCATTCAAACCCTTGAACCTAGAATTTATTATTTGAATGTGCCGTATCGTGATCAATCAAATTTACCGGTCTACGACACCACCCTGGCTGACTTTAGCTTTTCTCGGGCATTTCAAGAAAATATTTATACTGGCGGGGGCGATCGTATTGCGAATGCCAATCAAATTACGTTGGCTCTAGGGTCACGTTTCTTAGATGAAGAAACCGGTTTTGAGCGCATGTCAGTAGCGGTTGGCCAACAAATTTATTTTGAAGATCAAAAGGTCACCTTGCCGGGTGAAGTGCCCCGCACCAATGTCAAATCTGAATTTTTAATAGGCGGCAGTGCGGCTTTAACTGATACCCTAACAACAGGGTTAAGCTTGCAATACAACCCTTATGACCAAATGTGGGACCGAACTCAAATTGGTCTACGTTGGAACCCCAAGCGCACAGCATCTATTTCAGCCTCGTATCGCTATCAACGTCAACCTACCGACGCTTTGTCTTACCAGCCCCAAGGTCAAGAGCAAGTTAGTGTTAGTTTTCAATGGCCTTTAACTCGAAAACTCTATGCAATTGGTCGTGTTGATTACTCATTATTAAGCAACCCAACCTATCAGATAGAGCCACGGGTCACTCAAGCCATTGCAGGTTTCGAATATAAAGGCGATTGTTGCTGGACGGCTCGAGTGGTTTATCAAACTTACGCAATTGACCCGACTCAAGTTAATAATGCTATCTTCTTCCAATTAGAATTAGCGGGTTTAGGTCAGTTAGGGCAAAATGCCATGGGTCTGTTGGGCAGTAGTATTCCAAACTTTGAGAATATTACCAACCCGATTCAACCTGTCGGTAAATATCAAAGGTACGAATAATGTTAGCTTCCGTTCATCAAGTCGCATCAA
>CALBMZ010000218.1 GCA_937896225.1 uncultured Alcaligenaceae bacterium
CCTTGTTCCCAACGGCCGCTTGGCGTGAAAGCTGCAGCAAAACCCTTAGTGTGCTCGATATTAAAGAGTGGGCACCTGATTTAATTACTCGCGATGATGCGTCATTAGTTGAGCAAATAAGAACCAAAATATTACCTAGAAGAGGGGTCTGGGCTGGGGCTGAAGAGTTGATTGTGACGGTCGGTGCGCAACATGCTTTGTACATGGTGGCCGACCTTCTGATGCGATCTAAAACCCGAGTCGGCATAGAAGACCCGGGTTACCCAGATGCCCGCAATATTTTTGCCAGCCGCACGCAACATGTGGTGCCTTTGCCGATCGGCCCCGATGGTCTGATTATTCGTGAAAATTTAAAAGAATTTGATTATTTGTACACAACACCCAGTCATCAATGCCCGACAGGGGTCACCATGCCGCTTGCTCAACGAGAGCGGTTGCTCGACTTAGCGAACCGTCATGACTTGATTATTATTGAAGACGATTTTGAAAGCGAAAACAGCTTTGAAGGCGACCCCATACCCGCCCTTAAAAGCTTAGATCAAAATGATCGGGTTATTTATATTGGCAGTCTGACCAAAAGCTTGGCGCCTGGCTTACGCATCGGTTTCATTGTGGCTGCACCCGAGCTGATTGCAGAGCTCAGAGCCTTAAGACGTTTAATGCTCAGACACCCTTCTACATTTATTCAGCGAACATTGGCGCTGTTTATATCGCTGGGTCACAACGACGCACAATTAAGACGGTTGGCTTCGGCACAAAAAGAACGTCATAGTGTGTTGATGCAGGCTTTGAAAAAATATGCGCCATACTGTGAAGTGGTTCCCGTGAGTGGCGGTGGTTCGTGTTGGTTGCGTTTACCTGATCAAGTAGACGCTATGACTTTAGGCATTGAAGCCGCTAAGGCAGGGGTTTTAATTGAGCCCGGCGATGTCTTTTTTATGTCAGAGAAACCGCCTGGTCAATACGTACGGTTAGGCTATCAATCTATACCTGCATCAGCGATTGATGAAGGGGTGCAACGACTGGCTCAAGTTATTGATCGCTTGCTAAAGTACTCATCACCTAGGCAGTCATCACATCAGAACCCATCGCTCACGTCGCATCACTTATAACCCATCAAACCTGGCAACCAAAGCGTGAGTTGTGGAAAGAAGGCAATGATAATCACGGTAAAGACCGACACCAACACAAATGGCCAAACCTTCGCTACGATCCGTTCAACTGACTCACCCCCAATACCCGAAGCCACGAAAATATTTTCCCCTAAGGGTGGGGTTTGAAAACCAATAGATAAGGCACAAATGGTGACAATACCCACGTGAGTCGGGTCCGCACCCATGACATACATAATGGGCAGTAATACGGGCACCAAAATCATAATGGCGGCTAGTGTTTCCATAAACATACCGACAAAAAGCAAGAATAAAATAATCAATAACCATATTAAATAAATGCTGTCGGTTAGGCTCAATAGCGACTCAGCCAGTGCTGCAGGCATGCGGGTTTCAACTAGCAGTCGACCAAAGGCGGTGGCTGTAAACAGAATCAGTAAAACGCGACCCGTTATCCAGGTGGTGGTTCGTAACGCTGCTACTGCAGGCTTAAATTTAATTTCTCTGTGTATAAAAATACCGACAAACAGGGTATAAAAAATAGCCACAATCGCTGATTCAGTCGGGGTAAATATGCCACTGTAAATACCCCCTAAAATAATCACGGGCGCCAGCATTGACCAGATGCCCCTTCTTAAGGCTGTTTTTAAATCTTTGCCTGACCATTTTTCAGTCAAGCCTCGATAGCCTTTTTTACGAGAAATCAGGTAATTCATCGACATCAAGCCGGTGGCCATCAAGAGACCGGGTATGACGCCCGCTATAAATAACTTTGGAATTGAAATCGAAGAAAACTCACCAAACTGTGCGATGGCTTCAGGTGGAGCGGTCATGCCCATGGCTGAAATACCAAAAATAACCATCGGAATAGAGGGCGGAATGATAATGCCCAAGCCGCCTGCTGAGGCGGTGACGGCTGAGGCATAGGCCTTGTCGTATGAGCGCTTGGTCATGGCCGGTATCATTAACATACCGACTGCAGCAGTGGTGGCGGGGCCCGAGCCTGAAATGGCACCAAAGAATAAACAAGCCAAAATAGTGGCCGCGCCTAAACCGCCCGTAATTGGGCCCGCTAACGACTCGGCAATATCAACGAGTCGGCGAGAAATACCTGCCGTTTCCATTAAGGCGCCAGCCAGTACAAAAGCGGGTAACGCCATGAGCGGGAAGCTTCCCACAGACGTAAACGCTATTTGTACAAGGGTGATGGGGTTTTTATCAAGCACTAAAAACGCCATCATCGCAGCGCCACCTAGTGCCACCGAAATGGGAGTGCCCAATAACAGCAGTATAAAAAACCCGCCAAATAATAGTTCTGCTACAAAGGTATCCATGTCTCTTCTCTTGCAGTGAACAAGTCTTAATTAAGCTTGTTGTGTGGCTGCTTTTTGTTTTAGTTTTTGTAATTCTGCGGTTTCTGGGTCAACCTGTGCAACACCTAAAAAGATGGTGACGTATAGGTTAATTAAAATACGAATGGTCATTAATGAAAATGCGATAGGCAGAACCATGTAAAGATATTTCATGGGCACACCCAGTGTTTGCGATTTCCAGAACGCGTTCATGAAAACAAAAATAAATTGGTAACTCAGGTAAACAAAATAGACGTTGAACACAACCCAAATTAAATCTGCCAAAACCATTGAGTATTTGCCGACCCAAGGTGGAAAGTATTTAAATTGAAACGTTACCCGGTTGTGGGCTGACATTTTGGTGGCAACCACCGCGCCAAAGTAAGCGAACCAAACAAACATGTACGTTGATAACTCTTCACTCCATGATAATGAATGATTAAATACTTGCCTGGCAATGATTTGTGCAAACAACAAGGTTACGAAACAG
Organism: uncultured Alcaligenaceae bacterium; assembly: GCA_937896225.1. Classification (GTDB taxonomy): domain Bacteria; phylum Pseudomonadota; class Gammaproteobacteria; order Burkholderiales; family Burkholderiaceae_B; genus Algicoccus. Next base: position 2,955 of record CALBMZ010000218.1, read on the forward strand.
GCTAAAAGTATTTCGCAAAATACAGTTTCAAAGTTGTTCAGCTTTTTAATAACAGTATGAAGCTTCGCCATTGCGATGTGCTCCTAAGATATAGACGCAGTCAGCCAAATATAGCCTATTGCATCATCTTTAAAGGGTGAGGGTGATAGCGTGAAAATATAAAAGATTTAAATCAGGCGTCGCTTTGCGCGCAATGTAACGGCTACCAACCGATTTAAACGTTGATCACGTTATAAATGTAATAGGGTAAATATTGTTAATTTAATTTAACTTAACTTAACTTAACTTGCTTTGACTTAACAATTGACTGAGTAACAGGCCGGATATTCGCCTGTTACTCAGTCAAAATATTAACTTAGAAAGCTTTGGTGTTTGATTAACGACCGATTGCTTTTAAAGCTTGGTCAAGCTTAGCTTTACCGCCAATGCTATCGTAAAACTTAGGCCAAACTTGTGTGGTGGCCTTGCTGATCCACTCTTTTTCGTTATCAGCTGGAGCTGAAATTTGCATGCCTTTAGCCATCAATTCTTGCTTGATTTTGTCTTCCGATTCTTTCAACCAAACAAAGCTGTGCTCTGTTGCAGCAGCACCGGCTTCAAGAATAGCTTTTTGAACGTCGGCGGGTTGTTTTTGATAAACAGACTCGCTCATGATTAAAGGCTCAAGTGAGAACACATAGCGAATGCTGGTGATGTACTTTTGCACTTCATAAAACTTCATGGCGTAAATGGTTGCGTAAGGGTTATCTTGACCATCGACAACACCTTGTTGTAAGGCTGTGAACGTTTCTGACCAAGCCATTGGCACAGGGTTGATGCCCCAAGCTTGGTAGGTTGCAATCATAATTTCGTTTTTAGGCACACGAATTTTCAGACCTTTTAAGTCTGCAAGTGTCGTTACTGGTTTTTTCGAGTTTGTTAAAACACGGAAGCCAGTGTATGTCCATCCAACAATACGCACTTTGGCATCACGAATGGTGTTTGCAACCAATTCTTTAGACAATGGGCCTGTTGTTAAAACTTTCGCGTCTTCTGCACTTTGAATCACGTAAGGCAGTGTCAATACACCGACTGTTGGCGAAAAAGGCGTGACGTTATTGATAGCTAAAATTGAAAAATCTAATGCGCCCATGGCAGCGTTGCTGACGGTGTCTTCTTCACTACCCAGTTGACCGTTAGGAAACAGGTCAATTTTGTCTTTACCGGCACGTTTTTCTTCAAATGATTTTTTGAAGAATGTAGCCAATTCCCACTGTGCGCTACCTTGAGCATCGCCGACGGCAACCTTAAATGTGGTGGCTAACACGCTGGTTGAAACCAGAGCGCTGGCGGCTAATACTGAAAGTGCTAATGTTTTTTTAAATTTCATTTTATGTCTCCTGGAAAACAGTTAATGTGCTGCGATTGTAGGACGATCTTTTCTAAATGCATTCTTTATCGCGATTTTGCCATCACGAAAAGTAAACACATCGACCATTCGAGCCTCAATACGAGACCCGTCAGATTTGGTGCCTGCAAAGGTGCACTCAGCGACACCACGGTCACCTGAAGCAAAATAGTCACCATCAGACCATGATGCATCGGGGCACGCTTGCCAAGCCATAGCAAAACCTTCGCGTAATTGAGCCGTACCTTTAAAGGTGCGACCGAGAATGTCGGGGCCGCCTACCGCGTGAAACTCGCAATCATCGGTCACAAAACTCATCAGAGCTTCTAAATCGTGATTATTCCAAGCTTGTGCAAAAGCTTTCATTGTTTCAACGGTTGCAGTATTGGGTGTTGAACTCATGTGTAAACAAACCTCTTTTTTAGTGTGTGACAAGTATCAAGTGTTTTAAGCGTATTTTTTTGCGTACAGCCGTATCTTATGTATGCAAGCTTAATACCCGTAGAGCCAGTCGGGATTATTTGATAGGTCCAGATTTTGGCTCATAGGTAACTGGCTCTATTGAAATCTCCAAACTGGTGCTAACCCCTAGTAAGGTGAATCGCTATTCTTTGGTGCAAGGCTGCTCTATTTTGATGCGCCCAAAATATATTGATTGAAGCCAAAAATAATTTGACGTCAACGGAGAACTATGTGAACGCTGAGACAAAAATGGAAAATCTACTCAACCCTTATGACCCACATTACGATCCTTTAGTCGATCGAAACCCGGGTCAAGGTCGTCAATATGCTCCGACCTATTGGGTTGCATCAGCGGGCACACCTCCAGAAGACGATGGCCCTATTCAAGCTGATGTGGAAGCTGATGTGGTCATTGTGGGCTCAGGCTTTACAGGCTTATCGGCCGCCTTGTTTTTAGCGCGTGAACATGGCATTAAGGCCACTGTTCTTGAGGCCAATGGCACCGCTTGGGGTTGCACCAGCCGTAATGGTGGTCAAGGGCAAAATGCCAGTGGCCGTTTGTATCGTTCACAGTGGATAGAGCGTTGGGGCAAAGAAACCGCCTTACGTCTTGATGCAGAAATTCGCGAAGGTTTTGAAACGTTTAAAAGTTTGGTCGCTGAAGTGCCAGCTTGTGAGCCACAAGGGGGCGGTCACCTCTACATTGCTCACAAAGAATCGAAAATGGATTTTTTACGCAATGAAGCGCGCGTGATGCACGATGTGTTTGGTTACGATACCAAGATGTTGAGTAAGGGCGATGTAAAAGAACAATATGTTGACGATGCTGAGAGCTTCGGAGCCATGCACGAGCCTGATGGCATTGGCGTACACCCTTTAAAACTTGCGTTTGGCTATTTACGGATGGCGCGTGAGTTGGGTGTCAAAGTGCACCCAGCCAGCCCAGTACTCGATATGGAAACGCGCAATGGCGTGCACTATTTGCGTACCCCAGGTGGCGTGGTGAAAGCTCGCGCTGTTGGGTTTGCAACAGGCGGTTACACCAGTAACGGTATGCATCGGAGTCTTGATTCAAAAATCATGCCGATTTTGTCTAACTCATTGGTGACAAGACCGCTTACACCTGAAGAGATCAAAGCGACTAACTTTTTA